>JALYMS010000083.1 GCA_030773535.1 Actinomycetota bacterium
ATGAGGGTCGCGCCGAGGTCGCCGGCCACGCACGCCACCAGCCCGGACCGGATGACGGCGGGATCGGGCTCGTGCAGCCAGCCGCGGACGGGCCCGGTCGGCGCGAGACCCGGGTCCTCACCTGCCGTCAGCTCGGCGACCGTGCCGTCGCCGACGAGGGTCGCCCGCCGCCACGTGGCCGAGAGTCCTCGACCCCAGAGCAGCGCCTCGACGATCGAGCCGCCGACGGACACCCACTCGGCCTCGACGCCGGGAGGCACCCGGTCGTGGTCGAGGCCGGGGGCCACCTTCACCACCGCCGTCGGAACCGCGTCCAGGAGCGCCGCCACCGTCGACCACGGCGGCGACCAACGGTCGGGATCGAGCTGACGTCGGCCGCCTGCCCGGCGGGCCGGATCCAGGGTGGCGGCCGGGCACCCCGCCACCCGGCCGTCCACGGCGCCGGCCACCAGGTCGACGGCGTCCACCGCCACGATACGGACGCGGTCGGCCAGGCCCAGCGCCTCGACGTTCGCCGCCGTCAGCTCACGAGCGACCGGGTCCAGGTCGACGGCGACGACGCTCGCGCCCGAGCGGGCCAGCGCGATGGTGTCCGTGCCGGCGGCGCAGCCCAGATCGGTGACGGCGGAGGCTCCACCCGCCAGCAGTCGGGCGGCCCGCCGGGTGGCGAGCTCGGGCCGACCGGCCTGCTCGAGTGTGTCGCCCGTGAACATCAGCCGGTCGGCGTCGGCGCCGAACGTCGACCGCGCCTTCTGCCGCTGGCGCGCGATGCCCCACGCCGGCCCGGCCAGGTCCGTCCCGACCTCGGCGCGCAGGCGGGTCAGCGCGGATACCGCATCGGTACCGTCGACCAGGAGCGCCGCGGCCCGGGACAGCGCCCTGGACCCCTCCGGTGTCGCCAGGGCCCGCAACTGCCGCACCGTCTCGACAGCCTGCTCCGCGGCATCTCCGTCCACCGGGACAGCCTCGCGTACGGGCCGGTCAGCACGCCCGTCACCCACTCCAGGGACCGGGTTGAGCGGCTGGCACTCTCGTGGGTAGAGTGCCAAACCGACACGGGTTGGCGCCCGACCCCCGCGACGGCGGGCGCCTGGACTCGTGCCACAGCATCAGCAGTGCGCACCACCTGTCATAGTTCCCTGCCGTCCGATCCCGAAGGGGGCGTCACCGACGTGACGACCGCTACCAAGGTCAGCATCAAGCCGCTGGAGGACCGGGTCGTGGTCCAGGCCAACGAGGCCGAGACCACCACCGCCTCCGGTCTGGTCATCCCGGACACCGCCAAGGAGAAGCCGCAGGAGGGCACGGTCATCGCCGTGGGCCCCGGCCGCATCGACGACAACGGCAACCGCGTTCCGCTCGACGTGAACGTGGGTGACGTCGTCATCTACTCGAAGTACGGCGGCACCGAGGTCAAGTACGGCGGCGAGGAGTACCTCGTGCTCTCCGCCCGCGACCTGCTCGCCGTCGTGGAGAAGTGACCTTCTCCCGACAGCTGCTCCACCAGCACTGACCGACCGCCCCGGGCGACCCGATCTCGGGTCCCGGGGCGGTCGCCGTCCGGGCCGTTCTCGGTCCGGCCCTGCCACGCACGTCCCTCTACGAGAGGCCCCGGCATGCCCAAGATCATCAAGTTCAACGAGGACGCCCGGCGCTCCCTCGAGCGCGGCGTCGACAAGCTGGCCGACGCGGTCAAGGTGACCCTCGGCCCGCGCGGCCGCAACGTCGTCATCGACAAGAAGTTCGGCGCCCCCACGATCACCAACGACGGCGTGACGATCGCCCGCGAGATCGAGCTGGACGACCCGTACGAGAACCTCGGCGCGCAGCTGGCGAAGAACGTCGCCACCAAGACCAACGACGTCGCCGGTGACGGCACCACCACCGCCACGGTGCTGGCGCAGGCGCTGGTGCACGAGGGCCTGCGCAACGTCGCCGCCGGTGCCAGCCCGATCGCCCTGGGGCGGGGCATGCGCGCCGCCGTCGACGCCGTGCACGCCGCCCTCGACTCGGCCGCCACCCCCGTGGAGGACCGCGCGTCGATTGCGGGCGTCGCGACCATCTCCGCTCAGGACCCCGAGGTCGGAGAGCTGATCGGCGAGGCCTTCGAGCGGGTCGGCAAGGACGGTGTGATCACCGTCGAGGAGAGCAACACCATGTCCACCGAGCTCGACGTCACCGAGGGCGTCCAGTTCGACAAGGGCTACCTCTCGCCGTACTTCGTCACCGACGCCGAGGCCATGGAGGCCGTGCTCGACGACGCCCTCGTGCTGATGGTCAGCGGCAAGATCAGCGCGCTGGCCGACCTGCTCCCCCTTCTGGAGAAGGTGCTCAGCACCGGTGGCCGACCGCTGCTGATCGTCGCCGAGGACGTCGAGGGCGAGGCGCTGTCCACCCTCGTCGTCAACTCGATCCGCAAGACGATCAAGGTCGTCGCGGTCAAGTCGCCGTACTTCGGTGACCGCCGGAAGGCCTTCATGACCGACCTCGCCATCGTCACCGGCGGCCAGCTGGTCAGCGAGGACGTCGGGCTGTCGCTAACCACCGTCGGCCTCGAGGTCCTCGGGACCGCCCGGCGGGTCACCGTCACCAAGGACGACACCACGATCGTCGACGGCGGGGGGACGTCGGAGGCGATCGCCGACCGGGTCGCCCAGATCCGCCGCGAGATCGAGGACACCGACTCCGACTGGGACCGCGAGAAGCTGCAGGAGCGGCTGGCCAAGCTGGCCGGCGGCATCGGTGTCATCCGGGTCGGCGCGGCCACCGAGGTGGAGCTCAAGGAGCGCAAGCACCGGATCGAGGACGCCATCGCGGCCACCCGCGCGGCGGTCGAGGAGGGGGTCATCCCCGGCGGCGGCTCGGCGCTCGTGCACGCGGTCGGCGCCATCGAGGGTCTCGACCTCTCCGGTGACGAGCTCACCGGTGCCCGTGCGGTGCGCACGGCGCTGGACGCCCCGCTGGCCCGGATCGCGGAGAACGCCGGCTTCGAGGGTCGCGTCGTCGTCAACAAGGTGCGTGAACTCGGTACGGGTCAGGGCTTCAACGCCGCGACCGGCGAGTACGGCGACCTCGTGCAGCAGGGCGTCATCGACCCGGTGAAGGTCACGAAGGCCGCCCTGGGCAACGCCGCCTCCATCGCAGCGATGGTGCTCACCACTGATTCAGCGGTGGTGGAGAAGCCGGCCGAGGAGGAGCACGCGCACGCCGGCGGCGGGCACCACACCCACGGTCACTCCCACGGCGGGCACGGCCACAGCCACTGACCTACCCAGAGTTGATCATCGTCTGCGTGCTCGGGGACACGGGCGACCCGCCGGTGCGGCGAGCACGTGGACGATGATCAACTCGCTCGGGGAGCGCTGAGGACGCGAGAGGGCCCGGTCCAGGTTTCTGG
>JALYMS010000084.1 GCA_030773535.1 Actinomycetota bacterium
ATCGAGGGGTCGCTGGCCGGTCGGTGCTTCCGGCAGATCGAGTTGCAGAACGCCGACGACGGACGGCGGGCGTGGGTGCCGCTGCTGGACGGCATGGAGCGGCTCGGGGTCGTGGAGTTGGAGTTCACCGACGCAGGGCAGCGCGCACCGGAGAGCCAGCTGCACGCGTTCGCCGCGCTGATCAGCGAGCTGGTCATCGTGAAGAACGCCTACGGGGACCTGTTCGCGCGGGTCCGCCGGCGCCAGCCGATGTCGCTGGCGGCCGAGATCGCCTGGCGGCTGCTGCCGCCGCTGACGTTCGGCACCGACCGGCTGGTGATCGCCAGCGTGCTCGCGCCGGTGTACCAGGTCGGCGGTGACAGCTTCGACTACGCCGTCGACGCGACGACCGCCCGGTTCGCAGTGTTCGACGCGATGGGCCACGGGCTCGCCGCCGGGTGGCTGGCGACGGTGGCGATCGGCGCCTATCGCAACGCCCGCCGCCGCGGCCTGGACCTGCCCAGCACGGTCACCGCGATCGACACCGAGCTCGCCAGCGAGTTCGACGATGGGCAGTTCGTCACCGCCGTCCTGGCCGAGCTCGACCTGGACACCGGCCGGCTGCGCTGGCACCTGGCCGGGCACCACGCCCCGCTGCTGCTGCGCGGCAGCCAGGTTGTCAAGACCCTGGACGCCCCGCCGGGTCTGCCGCTCGGGCTCGGCGGCGCGACCCTGGGGGAGCCGCCGGTCCTGGGTGAGGAGTCGCTCGAGCCCGGCGACCGGGTGCTGCTGTTCACCGACGGCGTGATCGAGGCCCGCTCCAAGGCCGGGGAGCTGTTCGGCGTCGACCGGCTCGCCGATCTTGTCGCCCGGGAGGCCGCCGCCGGGCAGCCCGCGCCGGAGACCATGCGCCGGGTGATGCACGCGATCCTTGCCCACCAAGCCGGCGCGCTGCAGGACGACGCCACCACCATGCTCGTCGAGTGGCAAGGCGGCGGAGCCGACCGCATCCTTCCCGCACCCGAACCCGCCTGATGACCATCCTCGTCCGGTTGAGCTCTGACCGCACAGTCACGTCTGGAGCTGGCAGGTCCGCCAGCCGCGCGCCGCGGCCGCTGGTCCCAGTCAGCCGTGCAGCTCACCGCTGGGACCAGGTGTTCGGCGACGGCTAGCGTGCGTCTGGACGGCCGGGGGCGGGGCAGGCCGGGGCGTGGCCGGCTACTCGGTCATGAACGGGTCACCGGCAAGGTCCCGGGCGTTCTGACACGAGCGCTCGGGACCGCGGAGAGGACTGCATGGACGCCAGGCAGACGTCACCGGAGCCGGCCGCTGCGGCTGCGCTCGGGGACCTGGCGCACCGGCTCGGTGACCTCGCCCGGTCGTTGGAGCACGAGAGCGACACCGACCGACCCTGGACGCGATCGTTCTGCCGGTGCTGGCGCTGGCACGGGAGCTCGGCATCGGCAACGGCCGGATCAAGCGGGGGCTGGACGCCGCGGGCGTCGTCGGCCGCCGGCCCGGGGGAGCGGAGACCGCCCGCGCTCGCTGGGACGGGGTGAGGTCGGCCGGCGTGTTGGCCGACCCGAGTGCAGGGCCGGGTGTGCCGGCCGGCCAGCGCCCGCCGGTCCGCCGCTGACGTGGAGGCCGGTCAGGGTCACCCGGCCTGCGTGGTCTGCACGCAGCAGGACAGGGTTACTGCTCGGGGGTGTCGTCCTTGCCGGCCGCATCGGCGCCGGGCGTGTTGTCTGGGCTGCGGTGGAGTTGAGCGGCTGCTCGAGGGTGATGTCGGGGCCGTAGGGGTTGTCGCAGGGCTGATCGAGGTAGCCCGGCGGCGCCGGGCTCGGTTCGGTCTCGGCGGACGGGGACTACAGCGTGCGGCGGGAAGTCGTGCATGCCGGTCTTGCGAAGCAGACGCTGTGGATCTTTGGACGTCGCAGGCGCCGCGGCGGCGGCCGGGACGCCTGACTGCTGCGCAGGCCCGCACTGTCGGGGCGGCGGGCGCCTCACAGGTGAGCGCCGCAACGGCCGCTACCCGATGGGAAGCCGGGCGTCGGCCTGTCACAGACCCCGTCGCGACCGCACCTTCCATCGGTGACGGGTCGGTTGTCCACAGTTCCGGCTTGGCCCGTCCCTGTTCCGCGACCGGGCCCGCACGGTGACGCCCGGCCCGGAGCAGGGCCGTCGCTGCCACCTGGAGGCCTGCCTTGTCCATCGACCGGTCCGCTGATGACCACCCGACCGGCTTGCCGCCGGTCCCGATTCCCTCGCTCGAGCAGGACCTGGCCGTCCTGGCCTGGCTGCAGTGCTCTCGGGAGTTGTCCCAGGACGCCACCGGCTATCTCATCGAAGCGCTACTGCAGTGGGCGCTGTTCGACCCGTCCTGCCCTGACCCGGTGCCGCCGTCGCCCGCGACCGGCCACCTGGAGCTGCTCAAGCAGATCGCCGTGCGGTGGTCGGAGCGGACGGCGGCCTGCCAGACGGTGTCCCGGATCCTGGGCATGGGTCAGGTCGGGCGGCAGATCAACTACGCCATCCGCTGCGAGTGCGACCCGCAGGGCCTTGCTGACGAGCTCTGGCGCGAGTGGGTTTCCGAGATGCCGTGGTTGGCGGAGATGCCTGCGCCAATCATCTACGCCGACGGCAGCGTCCTGTGAGCTGGGGAAGGCACTTCGACGACCTGGCGGCCGCGACGTCCGCCCTGCTGATCGACGGACCGGACGCCCGGCAGGTCACCGAGCCCGTCACCGCCCTGGCCGCCCGCGACACCGTGCTGGT
>JALYMS010000085.1 GCA_030773535.1 Actinomycetota bacterium
GGTGCGCACGGCGGCCGGCACCGCCGCGAGCTCCCGGTCGGCGTCGCTGCGGAAAGTCAGGGCCGCGTCGCCGGGCGGCGCGACGGCGACCACCGCCCGGTAGGCGCCGATGGGCTCGGTCCGCCGACCGTCGGCGTCGAGCCCGAAGATCGGGACGGTCGATTCCAGCAACTCGCCCACGGTCAGCCCGCTGCGGTCGGCGGCCGCGTCGAGGGCTGCCGCGATGCCCTTCAGCGCCGTGCGGTTCTTCAGGCGGCTCTGCACTCGCGACAGGTAGGGAACCGCGTCGGCCCTCCTGCCGAGGGCCGCAACGACTGCGTTCACGACGACGAGGTCCCGCGGGGATGAGGCGCTTCCACCGAGGCCTCCACCGGCGTACTCGAGGATTTCGCTCAGCAGCGGCGTGACCCAGGACTCCTCCAGATCGCCGGCGAGCAGGATGAGGCCGCGGAGGAGCCGGGCCGTCGAGTCGTGGATCCAGACGTAGTGCCCCATATCCTGCTCGGCTCCGCCGGAGAAGCTGCTGTGGACCAGCACTTCACGGTGTCGCAGTGTGCGTTCCAGCACGGCTCGGACGACGGCGCGGCCGTCTTCGGCTGCGGAGAGGAGGCGGTGTCCCTCCGCTCGCCACTTCCCCGACGGTCGTGGACCGGTCGAACCGGCCACATGAACGAGGAGCGCAGGAACGCCGGGGCCGTTCAACTGGGCGCCCATCTCCGCCCGCAGCGCAGGGCCGAGGGTGTCTCCGTCGTGGAGTACCGACGGGGGCAGGACGGTGACGGCGCTGCGTGGCTCGAGGAGGAGGGCATCGACTCGCCTGCACAGCCGCCGTGCGTCGGCGGCCGGCAGCCAGGACTCCTTCGTGGACGGCTTCGGGCGGAGATCGGCGAGCGGCTTCCGCAGCCGGGCGAGATCTGCCCGAGGCAGGCGTTCGGCCGCGCTCAGGGGCAGCCGGGCACGGGCCGGGAGCTCGTGGTCGTACTCACCCCGGACAAGGGTGAGCCGCAGCGCCCACTGGACCTCCTCGACCGTCCAGGCGAGCTTCTTCCGCGCGAGAGCCGTGACCAGCTCCGTGGTCGGCCAGCGGATCGCGTCGTCACGGGTGGTGCAGACCAGCCGATGAGCCCACAAGGGCCGCCGCACGCAGGACATCATCGCCCACGTCGGCGAGCGCTCGGCCCAGGACTCGATCGGCGAACCGGATCTCCGTCCACGACTGCTGCCGCCACTCTCGGAGGAAGGCGTCGAGGAGCGGCGCGAGCAGCGCGTCGGCGGCCTCCAGCCGGGCGGCCAGCGCGGCGGGAGGCGGCACGGCGGCCGCCGCCCAGCTGCGCAAGGCGCCGCGCAGGCCCACCGTCAGCCGCCCACGAGGGGGACGAGCTTGACAAAGGCGACGTCGGAGGCCGCGGTCAGGTCGACGACCTCGTCCAGGCTCTCCACCTGGCGGTCGGCGACCAGGACGAAGAATCCGTTGCGCTCGAAAGCCCGGCAGGCGACCTCCGCCTGGGTCGTCCAGTCCAGCCGCCGCGGCCTCTTTAGGCGGTAGCCGGACCCGTCGGGATCGGCCTCCTCGGGGCGCACCAGACCGCCGAAGTGTGCCGACGGCGCCGCGTTGTACCGGGCGACCTCCTCCCGGACGCGCAGGCGGACCAGCTCCCGCACGGTGATGCTGTCGGGCACGTCCGGCACGTCGAAGCTGTGCAGCGACTTGCCGGTCGCTGTCTCGTCACGGAAGGTCGCCGTCGCCACGGGCGGGAGTGTGGCACGGATCCGTGCAGGCCAGCCCGTTCCCACTCCGGGGGTCATTTCCCACCGCCATGTCCAGCGGCCGGTCACCGTGGCAGGGTCGCGGAGTGGACCTGGACGAGGTGGCCGACGAGCTCTACGCGCTGCCGCCGGAGGAGTTCATCCCGGCGCGCAAAGCCCGCGAGGACGAGGCCAAGGCCGACGGCGACAAGGCGCTGGCCAAGGAGATCGGCTCGCTGCCCAAGCCGTCGACCGCGGCCTGGGTCTGCAACCTGCTCGTCCGGCACGAGCCCGACGAGATCGGCGGCCTGGTCGAGCTCGGGACCCTGGTCCGGGAGGCACAGGAGAGCCTGGCTGGCGACCGGCTCCGTGCACTGGACGTCCAGCGGCGGCAGCTGGTCGCGGCGCTGACCCGACAGGCGCGCTCGCTGGCCTACCAGCGCGGGCACTCCGTCAGCACCGCGGTGGCCACCCAGGTGGAGGAGACGCTGCGCGCCGCCATGGCCGATCCGCAGGCCGGCGAGGCGTTGCTCTCGGGTCGGCTCACCTCACCCCTGTCCTACAGCGGGATGGGCCTGGGGGAGCAGCGGCCGCACCTGCGCGTCGTCCCGCCGCCTCGGGCGCAGAAGCCGGCGAAGCCCGTCAAGCCCGCGAAGCCGTCCGCCCGCTCGGGGAGCGCGGAGGAGCGCCGTCGACGCGAGGACGAGGAGCGGCAGGCCGCGGAGGAGAAGCGCCGTGCGGAGCTGGCCGAGGCGCGCCGGGCCGCCGAGGACGCCGAGGCCGCGGCGGAAGAGGCGGCGGAGGCGGCCGAGGCCGAGCGGGCGAGGGCCGACGAACTCGCCGCGCGCGAGGAGGAGCTCACCGACCGGATCGAGTACCTCACCCGGGAACTCGCCCGCCTGCGCGAGGAGAGCAGCGCCGTCGGTGCGGACCTCGCCCGCGTGGAGCGGCGGAGGAAGGCGGCCGACCACCGGCGGAGGGAGGCCGACGCGGCCCTCGAGCACGCCCGGGCCCGGGTCGAGCGACTCGCGCAGGAGTGACCGACGGGCGGCTCGGCCGGGTGGGGAGGGACCCGCGGGCGGGCTGCGACAGAAGGGACGAGGCGGAACGCGCGCCTCATCCCGGCTCACCGGTTCCGTTCCACCCGCGGCCTAGCGTCTGCTCTCGAAGACGCCGTTCCCAGGAGGTCGCCATGAGCCAGGCCGTCACCAGCGTCGAGGGGATCGACCTCGAGATCTCCGTCGCCTGCATCGCGCTCCGAGTCGCCCGGGCGTCCTACGACCGGTGCCCGTCGGCCGAGAACGAGCGGCGGGTCGCCGACGCGGGGGCCGCCGTCGACCGGCTGCTCGACGCCCGGCTGGCCGCCGCGGGCTGACCGCCCGGGCCGGGCTGCGGCGGCCGGTTGCCCTACCTAGCCTGGCCGCATGGCCGAGGACCTCCAGCGCGTCGCGATCGTCACCGGCTCGGAGTCGGGCATCGGCCGGGCGACCGCCGTCGCGCTGGCCGGGCAGGGGTTCGAGCTCGGCATCACCTGGTACCGCGAGGAGGCCGCCGCCCAGGCGACCGCGAAGGAGGTCCGCAGGCTCGGGCGCCGGGCGGAGGTGCGGCACCTGGACCTCACCCGGCTCCCCGGGGCCGCCGACGTCGTCGACGACCTGGCCGAGGCCCTCGGCGGCGTCGACGTCCTCGTCAACGACGCCGGCACCGGGCACTCGACGCCGCTGCTCGACCTCGACCTGGACACCTGGCGGAAGGTTCTCGCCACCGACCTCGACGGCGCCTTCCTGTGCCTGCAGCGCGCCGCCCGCCGCATGGTCGCCGCCGGCCGGGGCGGTCGGATCGTCAACATCACCAGCGTCCACGAGCACCAGCCCCGCGTCGGCGCGGCTGCGTACTGCGCCGCCAAGGGCGGGCTCGGGCTGCTGACCAGGGTGGCGGCCCTGGAACTGGCCGAGCACGGCATCACCGTCAACGCCGTGGCGCCCGGCGAGATAGCCACGGCCATGACCGGTCAGGAGGACGAGGACCCCACGGGCCCCGGTCACGAACGCCACGGCGTGCCGTTGCGCCGGCCCGGAGACGCCCGGGAAGTGGCTGCCGTCGTGGCGTTCCTCGCCTCCCCGGAGGCCGCCTACGTGACGGGCGCGTCCTGGGCGGTCGACGGCGGGATGCTCCAGATGGGACCGATGGCCGGGTCGCACCTGAAGAGCGACGACTGGCGCCAACCCTGACGGCCGACCGTCGGGGTGTGCTGCCTGGACCGGACCGGCACCCGATACTGACCGGATGATCGCCCGGGAGCCCCGATGACGGCGACGGAGGCGGTCCGTCGCCGGGCGGCGGAGCAGGCCTGGGCGGGCGTGCGGCCGGCCTTCGTGCAGGACGCCGTCGCAGCCCTGGGACCCGACGAGGCGGACGCCTTCCTGACCCGCGTCGAGCTGGTCCTCGTCGATCTGCACGAGTGGCTGGCGACGCTCTACGGCGGCCGCGCCCAGGTCGACCTGCTCCTGGCCAGGGCGCTGCGCGTCGCGCTGGCGGCGGCGGCCGAGCGGCCCGGCGAGCTCCGGCGCCTGGACCGCCGGCGAGAGATCGACCCCGGCTGGTTCCAGCGCACCCGCATGCAGGGCTACGTCTGCTACGTCGACCGCTTCTGCGGCACCCTCGGGGAGCTGCCGGCGAGACTGGACTACCTGGCCGAGCTCGGCATCACCTACCTGCACCTCATGCCGCTGCTGGAGCCCCGGCCCGGGGAGAACGACGGCGGCTACGCGGTGGTGGACTACCGGGCGGTGGACCCACGCCTGGGGACGATGGACGACCTCGCCGACGTCGCCCGGGAGCTGCACGGCCGGGGCATGAGCCTGTGCATCGACCTCGTCGTCAACCACACCGCCCGCGAGCACGCCTGGGCGCAGGGCTGGCTGGCCGGCGACCCCGCCTACGCGGGCTTCTACACCGCGTTCCCCGACCGGTCGATGCCCGACGCCTTCGACGCCACCATCCCGGAGGTCTTCCCCGACCGCGCGCCGGGCTCCTTCACCTGGGTGCCCGAGGCCTGCGGCGGCTCCGGCGGCTGGGTGTGGACGACCTTCTGGCCCTATCAGTGGGACCTCGACTACACCAATCCCGCCGTGACGCTGGCGATGCTCGGGGAGATCACCTGGCTGGCCAACCGGGGCGTCGACGTCTTCCGCATGGACGCCGTCCCGTTCATGTGGAAGCGCCTGGGCACTTCCTGCCAGAACCAGCCGGAGGGGCACACCCTGCTGCAGCTCCTGCACGCTCTCACCCGGCTGGCCGCGCCGGGCGTCGTCTTCAAGGCCGAGGCCATCGTCTCGCCCGAGGACCTGGTGCCCTACCTCGGCGGCCACGAACGGTACGTCCCCGAGTGCGAACTGGCGTACCACAACCAGCTCATGGTGATGCTGTGGAGCGGCCTGGCCACCCAGGACGCCCGGCTGGCCGCTCACGCGCTGGGCCGCCTCCCGCAGATCCCGCCGTCGACCTCGTGGGTCACCTACGTACGCGGACACGACGACATCGGCTGGGCGGTCAGCGACACCGACGCCGCGGCGACCGGTGTCAGCGGGCACGGCCACCGGCGGTTCCTCAACGACTTCTACAGCGGTCGCTTCCCCGGCTCGTTCGCGCGCGGGGCGCTGTTCCAGCAGAACGAGGCGACCGGCGACGCCCGGATCTCCGGGTCGTCCGCCTCGCTCTGCGGTATCGAGGACGCCCTGGAGCGGGGTGACGCGGTGGCGCTGGCGCGCGGGATCCGCCGGCTGGTGCTGCTCTACTCCGTCATCTACGCCTTCGGCGGGATCCCACTGCTCTACATGGGCGACGAGCTGGCGCTGCGCAACGACGCCGGCTACCTCGACGACCCGGAACGGGCCCCGGACAACCGCTGGATGCACCGCCCGCCGATGGACTGGGTCGCCGCTGCCCGACGGTCGGACCCCACCGCGCTGGAGGGCCGCGTCTTCCCCGCGCTGCAGCGGCTCGGGGAGGCGCGGCGGACGCTGCCGGTGCTGCGGGGCGGCGGGGAGTGCCAGATCCTCGACGCCGGCAGTCCCGCCGTCCTGGCGTGGCGACGGCGCAGCGCTCGCAGCGGGACATTCATCGGCCTGGCCAATCTGAGCCCCTCGGTCCAGGTGGTCGACGCCGACACGGTGACCGGCTACGGCACGTTCCAGCCGGTCCTGACCAGCGACGGCCAGCCCGACATCCGCGATGGGCACCTCCTCCTGCCCGGTCTCGGCTACGCCTGGTTCGCCGAGCCGTGACCGGCACCGGTCCTGCAGTAGCGGTGCCTGCTCCGGCCGGCGATCCGGGTCGGCGAAGGCCTGCCGGCGGGGAGCGGATCCGGCGTTGCCGGGCAGGTGCAACCCGCGCCTCCCGGGGTAGGCCTCCGCGCAGCTGCGGGGGATCTCGGTACCCGCACGACGACCGGGAGGCTCGATGAGCGCCGACGACCACACGGATGGGCCGCGGTCGCTGGCCCGGCCGCTGCGGGGGCCCGGTGACCTCGATCCGCTGCTCGACCGCATCGGGGACGCGCGGATCGTGGCCATCGGGGAGGCAAGCCACGGCACGCACGAGTACTACGCCTGGCGGGCGGCCCTGACCCGCCGGCTCGTCGAGGAGCGGGGCTTCCGCTTCGTGGCCGTCGAGGGCGACTGGCCCGACTGCTACCGGGTCAACCGCAGTGTGCGCCTCCGGCCCGGGTCCGACGACGATCCGCGCGACGCGCTCGACGCCTTTCCCCGCTGGCCGACCTGGATGTGGGCCAACGACGACGTCGTCGAGTTCTGCCGGTGGCTCCGGGAGTTCAACGCCGGCCGGCCCGCGGACCAGCGGGTCGGCTTCTACGGGATCGACGTCTACAGCCTCTGGGACTCCATGCAGGCGCTCATCGGCTGGCTGCGCGAGCACGAGCCTGAGCACGTCGACCGGGCGGTCGACGCGCTGCGCTGCTTCGAGCCGTTCGGCGAGGACGGCGCCGAGTACGCCTTCGCCAGCCGCTTCGCGCCGAGCACCTGCGAGCAGGCCGTCGTCGACCTGCTCCACCACCTGTGCGAGGAGCGCGGCCGCCAGGAAGCCGAAGGAGATCCGGAGTCCCGCTTCTCCGCCGAGCAGAACGCCGCCGTGGTCGTCGACGCCGAGCGGTACTACCGGGCGATGGTGCAGAGCTCCGCGGAGTCCTGGAACGTGCGGGACGTGCACATGGTGGACACCCTCGACCGGCTGCTGGAGCACGCCGGGAACAAGGTCGTCGTCTGGGAGCACAACACCCACATCGGCGACGCCCGGGCCACCGACATGGCCGCCGCCGGCATGGTCAACGTCGGTTCCCTCCTGCGGGACCGGCACGGCAGGGACGACGTCGTGCTCGTCGGCTTCGGCGGGTACCGCGGCGCCGTGATCGCCGGCGCCGCATGGGGTGCGCCGATGGAGGCGATGCCGGTGCCGCCGGCGCGTCCGGGCAGCCTCGAGGCGCTGCTTCACGAGCAGGTGGGGGAGGACGCCCTCTTCGTGTTCCCCCGCAGGCAGCGCCCGGGCTGGCTGACCCGCCGACTGGACCACCGGGCCATCGGCGTGGTCTACCGGCCCGCGCGCGAGCGGTTCGGGAACTATGTGCCGACGGTCCTCGGGGAGCGCTACGACGCGTTCCTCTACCTGGAGGACACGACGCCGCTGCGGCCGCTGCACATGGACACCGCCGGCGAGCACGTCCCACCGATGGCGCACGGAGTCTGACCGGTGGCTGTCTTCTCCCGGGCGGGACGGGGCAGGCTGGCCGGCCGGCCGTCGCCGGAGGTGCCGGCCAAGCCGCTACCGGCCGGCGTCCACGAGCTCGACGTCGCGCGAGGCGCAGAAGTGCTGCTCGCCGTTCCGCCCGGTCCGCCGGGAGCACGTCCGCTGGTGGTCTTCTTCCACGGGGCCGGTGGGACTGCCCGTTCCGGGCTGGCCCTCGTCGGGCAGCTCGCCCGCGACCGCGGGATCCTCGTGCTGGCGCCGTCCTCGGCCGCGAGCACGTGGGACCTGCTCGCCGGCGGACTGGGTCCGGACGTCGCGGTGCTCGACGCCGCGCTGGAGGCGGTGTCCGCGGGCTCGGCGGTCAGCCGCACCACCGTCGCCGGCTTCTCCGACGGCGCGTCCTACGCGCTGTCCCTCGGGCTGGCCAACGGCGACCTGTTCGAGGCGGTGTTCGCCTTCTCACCGGGGTTCGTCGCCCCGCCCGGGCAGGAGGGACAGCCGCGGATATGGATCTCGCACGGCACCGCGGACCGTGTGCTCCCGGTGGAGCGCTGTGGCCGGAGGGTGGCCAGTCAGCTCACGGCGGCCGGCTACGACACCACGTACGAGGAGTTCGAGGGCGGGCACGTGGTGACCCCCGAGCTGGTCACGGCGGCTCTGGACTGGTGGCTCGACCGCGCCTGAGCCGAGCAGATCAAGCGGTCTCCCCCCGGCTGGTTTCCTCGAGGACTGGCATCTCGTCCTTCGGCCCGCCGGTCCTGGACGCCTTGAAGTCCGGCGGCAGCTGCTCGAGGGCCAACCGTCCGAAGACCTGCTGCTGGGTGGAGATCCGCTGCGCCCGCCCCCGGCCCAGGAAGCTGATCAGCCAGTGCAGCACCGTGGTGACGCGGCTCTTGAACCCCACGATGTAGACCAGGTGCACGACCAGCCAGAGCAGCCAGGCGCCGAAGCCCTCGAACTTCGCCTTGCCCCCGAGGTCGGCGACCGCGTGGAAGCGCGAGATCGTCGCCATCGACCCCTTGTCGTTGTACCGGAAAGGACCCCTGGGCTGCTTGCCTGCCAGGCGGCGCTCGATCTCGTCGGCGGTGTAGCGGGCGCCCTGGATGGCCACCTGGGCCACGCCGGGCAGCTTGTTCAGCGCCATCATGTCGCCGACGACGTGCACCTCGGGATGGCCGGGCAGCGTCAGGTCCGGCAGCACCGAGATGCGGCCGGATCGGTCGATCTCGGCGCCGGACTGCTCGGCGAGGGCGCGGCCCAGCGGGCTGGCCTGAACGCCGGCGGCCCAGATCTTCGTGGCCGCGTTGATCCGGCGGACCTGGCCGTCGGCGTCTTTGATCTCCAGGCCGTCGAGGTCGACGTCGGTCACCATCGCGCCCAGCTGGACCTCGACCCCCATCTTGTTGAGCTGCCGGCGGGCCGCATTCCCGAGCTTCTCTCCGAAGGAGGGCAGCACCATGGGGGCGGCGTCCAGCAGGACGACCCGCGCAGTGGCCGGGTCGATCTTGCGGAAATCCTGGCGCAGGGTGCGCCGGGCCAGCTCGGCGATCTGCCCCGCCATCTCCACACCGGTCGGCCCCGCTCCGACGACCACGAAGGTGAGCAGTCGATCGATCTCCGCGGGGTCCTCGGCCAGCTCTGCCAGCTCGAAGGCGCCGAATATCCGGCCACGCAGTTCCAGGGCGTTGTCGATGCTCTTCATGCCGGGCGCGAACTCGGCGAACCGGTCGTTGCCGAAGTAGGACTGGCCGGCCCCGGCAGCCACGATCAGTTCGTCGTAGGGATGCACCGTCGTCCGGCCGAGGACCGTCGAGGTGACGGTCCGGGCGGCGAGGTCGACGTCGGTGACCTCACCGAGGAGGACCCGGGCGTTCTTCTGGCGCCGCAGCACCTCGCGGGTGGGCACGGCGACCTCTCCCTCCGAGAGGATGCCGGTCGCCACCTGGTAGAGCAGCGGCTGGAAGAGATGGTGGGCGCTCTTCGCCACCAGGGTCACGTCGACGGGCGCCCGTTTCAGCGCCTGGGCGGCGAACAGCCCGCCGAAGCCCGAGCCGATGATGACCACCCGGGGCCGTCGACCCTCGGAGTCCGGCCCGGTCGTTACACGCGCTGGTGATGTCGTCATGATGACTTCATCCTCCCACCTCGGGTGGTGCCGCTCGGGATGCTGCCGAGCGATCCGGGACACAGTCTGCCCGCTCGGGCGCCGGTTCGCGGCTTTC
>JALYMS010000086.1 GCA_030773535.1 Actinomycetota bacterium
GGTCAGCCGCACGGCCGCCTCGACGCAGCGACTGGCGACCGCCGTCGAGGGCCGCGCCGCCGGCCTGGACCGGCTGCCCGACGAGCTCGCCCTCGCCGACGTCGTGGTCACCTGCACCGGCGCCACCGGACTCGTGGTGCCCACAGACGTCGTCGCAGCGGCGATGAGCGGGCGCACGGCCCGGTCGCTGGTCGTCGTCGACCTGGCCCTGCCGCGGGACGTCGACCCGGCCGTCGCCGGTCTGCCAGGGGTGCACGTGGTCGATCTGGCGCTGCTGCAGGGTGAGCGCGCCTCGACGCCGGGCCGGCCCACCGCGGGGCCGGTGGCCGCCGACGACATCGCCGCCGCCCACGCGCTGATCGAGACGGAGACCGCCCTGCTCAGGGCCGAACGCCAGGCGGCGGAGGTGGCCCCGACCGTGTCGGCGCTGCGCAGCCAGGCCGCGGAGGTCGTGGACGCCGAGCTGCTGAGACTGTCCACCCGGCTCCCCGACCTCGACGCCCGGGCCCGGGCCGAGATCGCGCGCACCGTCCGCCGCGTGGTCGACAAGCTGCTGCACGAGCCGACCGTCCGCGTCAAGGAACTGTCCGCGACGCAGGGTGAGACCGACTACGCCGGCGCCCTGCGGGCCCTCTTCGGTCTGGGCATCGACGCCTCCGTGGCCGCGGGCGCCGGATCGCTGGCCGAGGCCGTCACCGCGGATCCCGAGCTGCGCACCGGGGAGGCGTCGTGACGGCGACCACCGCCCCCATCTCGACGGGCACCCTCCGGCTGGGCACCCGGGGCAGCGCCCTGGCACGCACCCAGAGCCAGGCCGTCGCCGACGCCATCACCGCGGTCACCGGCACCCGGGTGGAGCTGGTGCACATCGTCACCGAGGGCGACCGTTCCTCCGCCGCGATCGCCGCCCTCGGCGGGACCGGCGTCTTCGTCACCGCCATCCGGCAGGCCCTGAGCGAGGGCACCGTCGACCTCGCCGTCCACAGCTACAAGGACCTCCCCACGGCATCCGCGCCCGGGCTGGTCCTGGCCGCCATCCCCGGCCGGGAGGATCCACGGGACGCGCTCGTCGCCCGCGACGGGCTCACGCTCGGGGAGCTGCCCCCGGGCTCGCGCATCGGCACCGGTGCGCCGCGCCGGGTGGCCCAGCTGCGGGCCCTCGGTCTCGGCCTGGACGTCGTGCCCATCCGCGGGAACGTGGACACCCGACTGGGACGGGTCGCCGGTTCCGGCGGAGCTGGTCCCGGGGACCTCGACGCGGTCGTCCTCGCCCGGGCAGGACTGGCGCGGCTGGGCCGGCTGGACGTGATCACCGAGACGCTCGACCCGCTCCAGGTGCTCCCCGCTCCGGCTCAGGGTGCGCTGGCCGTGGAGTGCCGGACCGGCGACGCCCGCACCCGGGAGCTGGTCGGCCGGCTGGAGGACCCGACGGTCCGGGCCTGCGTCGTCGCCGAGCGGACCACGCTGGCCACCCTCGAGGCCGGCTGCAGCGCGCCGGTGGCCGCCTATGCCGAGGTCGCCGAGGGCGACGACGGGCCCGAGCTGTTCCTCCGCGCCTCCGTCACCGCCATCGACGGGAGCGACGCCGTACGCGGCTCGGCGACGGGCCCCCTCGCCGGCGCTGCCGCGCTCGGCCGCGAGCTGGCCGACGAGCTCCTCGACCGTGGCGCGGCCGCCCTCATGGCGGTCCGTGCATGAACCCCCAGACCCCCGCAACAGAAGGCCCCCGGGCCAGGATCAGGAGCACGCGATGACGCGCTTCCGCAAGACCGTCGGCACGGCCGGCAGGATCGTCTTCGTCGGCGCAGGGCCCGGTGACCCGGGCATGCTCACCGCCCGGGCCTCCGCGGCGCTGGCAGAGGCAGGGATTGTCCTCGTGGACCCCGACGTCTCCGTCGCCGTGCAGGGCGCCGTCCGCGAGGCCTCCCCGGCTACCGAGCTGAGCCCGGTGGAGGGCGAGCCTGCCGACGTGGCCAGAACCGCGGTGGCTGCCGCCAAGAACGGCGCCGTCGTCGTCCGGCTGGTCGCCGGTGACCCGTACACGACCGACCACGTCGTCAAGGAGGTGCTGGCCGTCGGCCGCACGTCGGTGCCCTTCGACGTCGTACCGGGCGTCGCGATGGCGACCGCCGTTCCCGCCTACGCGGGTGTGGCCCTCGGCAGCACCGCGGTGACGGCCGATCTGCGCAGCGGCGTCGACCTTCCCGCCCTCGCCGGCGCGGCCGCCTCCGCGGGCGGCACGCTCGTGCTGCAGGGCACGGCCGAGGAGCTGCCCGACGCGGCCGCCCGGCTCGTGGAGGGTGGACTGCCCGCCGGCACGCCGGTCGTGGTCACGACCGGGGGCTCGGGCACGGCGCAGCGCAGCGTGGTGGCGAAGCTGGCCGCCGTCGCCGAGAAGACGGCCGGGCTGGACTCCTTCACCGGCCCCGTGGTGGCCACGGTCGGGACGGCGGTCGACAAGCGGGCGCGCCTGTCGTGGTGGGAGAGCCGCCCGCTCTTCGGCTGGCGCGTCCTCGTGCCGCGCACCAAGGACCAGGCCGGCGAGATGAGCGAGCGGCTGCGCGCCTACGGCGCCGTGCCGGTGGAGGTGCCGACGATCGCTGTCGAGCCGCCCCGCAGCCCCGCGCAGATGGACCGGGCGATCAAGGGTCTGGTCACCGGTCGCTACGGCTGGATCGTGTTCACCTCTGTCAACGCCGTGAAGGCCGTGCGGGAGAAGTTCACCGAGCTCGGCCTGGACGCCCGCGCCTTCGCCGGGGTCAAGGTCGCCTGCGTCGGGGAGCAGACCGCCGACGCCGTGCGGGCCTTCGGTATCGTGCCCGAGCTGGTGCCCTCCGGGCAGCAGTCGAGCGAGGGCCTGCTGGCTGACTTCCCGCCTTACGACGACGTCTTCGACCCGATCGACCGGGTGCTCCTGCCCCGGGCCGACATCGCCACCGAGACCCTTGCCGCCGGGCTCAAGGAGCGCGGGTGGGAGATCGACGACGTGACCGCCTACCGGACCGTCCGGGCCGCGCCGCCGGCCGCGTCGGTGCGCGAGGCGATCAAGGGCGGCGGGTTCGACGCCGTGTGCTTCACCTCGTCGAGCACGGTGCGCAACCTGGTGGGCATCGCGGGCAAGCCGCACGCCAGGACCGTGGTCGCCGTCATCGGCCCGGCCACCGCGGACAGCGCCACGGAGTTCGGTCTCCGGGTCGACGTCCAGCCCGAGACGGCCGCCGTCGGCCCACTGGTGGATGCCCTCGCCGAGTTCGCCGCGGCCCGCCGCGCCGAGGAGGAGGGCGAGCAGTGAGTCCGGGGTTCGCGCGCGGGCGGCGGCTGCGGTCCAGCGCCTCGCTGCGCCGGCTGACCGCGCAGACCAGGCTGTCGCCGGCGGACTTCGTGCTGCCGGTGTTCGTGAAGCAGGGGATCGCCGAGCCGGTCGCGATCGGCTCCATGCCCGGAGTCGTCCAGCACACGCTGGACTCGCTGCGCAAGGCCGCGCACGAGGCGGCCGAGGCGGGCATCGGGGGCCTGATGCTGTTCGGCATCCCCGGGGAGAAGGACGCGGTCGGGTCGCAGGCCGATGCCGCCGACGGCATCGTCAACGTCGCGCTGCAGCAGCTGCGGGCCGACCTGGGGGACGAGCTCGTGCTCATGGCCGACCTCTGCCTCTGCGAGTACACCGACCACGGGCACTGCGGCGTCGTCACCCCGGCCGGCGTCGTCGACAACGACCCGACGCTGGACCGCTACGCCGCGGTGGCGATCGCCCAGGCCCAGGCGGGAGCCGCCCTGATCGCGCCCAGCGGGATGATGGACGGTCAGGTCGCGGCCATCCGGAAGGCCCTGGACGGCGCGGCGTTTCCGGAGACGCCGATCCTGGCCTACGCCGCGAAGTACGCCTCGGGCTTCTACGGGCCCTTCCGCGAGGCGGCCGAGGGCGCGCCGCAGTTCGGGGACCGCTCGACCTACCAGATGGACCCGCCCAACGCCGACGAGGCGCTGCGCGAGGTGGCCCAGGACCTCGCGGAGGGGGCCGACGCCGTCATGGTCAAGCCGGCCCTGCCCTACCTGGACATCGTCGCCCGGGTCGCCGCCGCGGTGCAGGTGCCGGTGAGCGCCTACCAGGTCAGCGGCGAGTACGCGATGGTCGAGGCGGCCGCCGCGAGGGGCTGGATCAACCGGGAGCGGGCGATCCTCGAGACGCTCACCTCGATCCGCCGGGCCGGCGCCGGCACTGTCCTCACCTACTGGGCGGTCGAGGCCGCGCGCCTGCTCGCCCGGGCCTGAGCCGGGAGCGGGGCGCGTGGGGGGCGAGTACGTCGAGCACGGCGGTACGTGGCGGCCGTTCTGGATCGTGGCCGCCGCGATGGGCTCCTTCCTCGTGCTCGACGTCGTCCTGCCCGGCAGGCACCTGCCGCTCTTCGGATGGGGCATCGCGCTGGTCGCGGTGCTCGGGATCGTGGCCGCGGCGTGCCGATCGGCCAGGCAGGTCTGGACCGTCCGGGTGGCAGGGCACGGCCGGGACGGCGAGCTGCGGGTCGGGCGTGAGCGGGTGGCGCTGTCCGAGGTGGATGCGGAGCACCTGCGCGGGATCGACTCCGGCGTCGACGCGGGCGCGCCCGTCCTCGGCGGCGGGTGGTCGCTGCCGCGCGGCCGCACCGGGCTGCCGCTGCGGCTCGCGGACGGGCGCACCGTGCTGGTCCCCACACGGGATCCCGCCGCCCTGCGGGCCGCTCTCCTGACCGCGCGAGGGACACTGGACGCGTGACCTCGCCGGACGCCCCGCCGTACCCCTACGACGCCCCGGTCTCGGCGGACCTCTTCGCCCGCGCGCAGAAGCTCACCCCCGGTGGGGTGAACAGTCCGGTTCGCGCCTTCCGCGCCGTCGGTGGCACGCCGCGCTTCATGGCGCAGGGCTCCGGTCCCTGGCTCACCGACGCCGACGGGCGCCGCTACGTGGACCTGGTCAGCTCGTGGGGACCGATGATCCTCGGGCACGCCCACCCCGCCGTCGTGGAGGCCGTCACCGACGCCGCCCGCCGCGGGTTCTCCTTCGGGACGCCCACCGAGGGCGAGCTCGACCTCGCCGAGGAGATCCGCGACCGGACGCCGGTCGAGCGGGTGCGCCTGGTGAACTCCGGCACCGAGGCGGTTCTCTCGGCGGTCCGGCTGGCCCGCGGCGCCACCGGTCGGCCGCTGATCGTGAAGTTCGCCGGCTGTTACCACGGTCACGTCGACGCGCTGCTCGCCTCCGCCGGCTCGGGCGTCGCCACGCTGCTGGCCGCCTCCGGCTCCGACGTCGCCCGGCTCGGACTGCCCGACACCCCCGGCGTCACCACGGGTGCGGCCGCCGACACCGTGGTTATGCCCTACAACGACGAGGCGGCGGTCGAGGCGGTGTTCGCCGAGCGGGGCAGCGACATCGCGTGCGTCATCACCGAGGCCGCGGCCGGCAACATGGGCGTCGTCCCCCCGCTGCCCGGGTTCAACGCGGCGCTGCGCCGGATCACCGCCGAGCACGGCGCGCTGCTGATCATGGACGAGGTGATGACCGGCTTCCGGGTGTCGCGGTCGGGGTGGTACGGGATCGACCCCGTCGACGCCGACCTGTTCACCTTCGGCAAGGTCATGGGCGGTGGGCTGCCGGCCGCGGCCTTCGGCGGCCGGGCCGACCTGATGGAGCAGCTGGCCCCGACCGGACCGGTGTACCAGGCGGGCACGCTCTCGGGGAACCCCGTCGCCGTCGCCGCGGGGCTGGCCACGCTCCGGAACTGCACCGACGAGGTCTACGCCTCCTGCGACGAGGTGGCGGCGGTGCTCCGGGGCGCGGCCAGCGCCGCGCTCTTCGCCGCCGGCGTCCCGCACCGGGTGCAGCAGGCCGGCTCCATGTTCTCGATCTTCTTCGTGCCCGACGAGCGCCGGGTGCGCGACTACGACGACGCACGCACCCAGGACACCGCCCGCTACACCGCCTTCTTCCACGCGCTGCTGGCCCGCGGCGTCTACCTTCCGCCGTCGGCGTTCGAGGCCTGGTTCGTCAACGCGGCGCTGTCCGGCGAGGCCCTCGACCGGGTGCTCGAGGCGCTGCCGGCCGCGGCCCGCGCCGCCGCCGAGGTCGACGACCACCGCAGCGGTGAACGAGCCAGCGAGAGGTCCACATGAGCGAGACGACCGTCGTCCACCTCCTGCGGCACGGGGAGGTGCACAACCCCGGCCAGATCCTCTACGGCCGGCTTCCCGGCTTCTCCCTGTCGACGGCCGGTCAGGCGATGGCGTCGGCGGCGGCGGAGTGGTTCGTCGGCAGGGACGTCACGCACCTGGTGTCGAGCCCGCTCGAGCGGGCGCAGCAGACGGCGGCACCGGTGGCCGAGGCGCTCTCTCTCCCGGTCGCGCTCGACGAGCGGCTGATCGAGGCCGGCAACGCCTTCGAGGGCAGGTCGGTCGCCGCTGGGGCGGGCGTGTTCCGGGCTCCGCGCAACTGGTGGAAGCTGCGGAACCCCCTGCAGCCCTCGTGGGGCGAGCCCTACGTGGAGATCGCGGCCCGGATGCTGGCCGCCGTCGAGGCCGCGCGGGACGCCGCGCGCGGGCACGAGGCGGTGCTGGTCAGCCACCAGCTGCCCATCTGGACGGTGCGGCTGCACGTCGAAGGCCGCCGGTACGCGCACGACCCACGGCGTCGCGAGTGCGGGCTGGCAAGCGTCACGTCGGTGACCTACGACGGCGACCGGTTCGCAGGCGTCTCCTACGCCGAGCCCGCCGGTGCCACCGACCCCGACGCGGTCCCCGGGGCATGAGACGCCTGGCTGCCGCCCTCCTGGGCGCCGTCCTGCTCGCCGGCTGCGCGACCGGCGACGGCGCGGTCGACGTCGCCGACGGCGGCGAGTTCCGCTTCGTCGCGGGCACGCCCTACGGCGAGGTGATCCCGGAAGTCGATCGGGCGTCGGCTCCGGAGTTCGCCGGCACGTTGCTGGGCGGCGGCGAGTTCTCCTCGTCCCAGCTGGCCGGGGACGTCGCCGTCCTCAACTTCTGGGGATCCTGGTGCGCTCCGTGCCGGGTCGAGACGCCGCAGTTCCAGGAGGTGTACGCCGAGGTCCGCGACCGGGGCGTGCAGTTCCTCGGGCTCAACGTCAAGGAACCCAGCGAGCAGTTCGCCCTGGCCTTCGTCGACCGCTTCGGCATCGAGTTCCCGTCGCTCTACGACCCCCGCGGTGAGGTGGCGCTGGCGTTCCGCGACTACCCGGCGACCGCCATCCCCTCCACGATCGTCCTGGACCGGGAGAACCGGGTGGCCGCGGTCTACACCGGCGAGGTCGCGCAGGACGACCTCCGGCGCGTGGTCGACCGGCTGCTGGAGGAGGGCTGAGCATGGGCGAGACCTTCGCCGGCCTGGTGACCGACGGCCCGCTGCTCGTGGCCGCGGGCGTGGCGGCCCTGGTCGGGCTGATCAGCTTCGCCTCGCCCTGCGTGCTGCCCCTGGTGCCCGGCTACCTCTCCTACGTAGCCGGCCTGGTCGGCACCGCGGCGCCGGTACCCGCGGCCACGCCGTCCGGGCCCGGCGGAACCGGCACCATGGTGGGCACCGACACCCGGTCGCCGCGGAGACGCATGGTGCTCGGAGCGGTCCTGTTCGTCCTCGGCTTCAGCCTGGTCTTCGTCACCTTCGCGACGGCGTTCGGTGGGCTCGGCCGGCTGATGCTGCAGCACTCGGTCCTCCTCGACCGGGTGTTCGGCGTCGTCACGGTCCTCGTGGGCCTGGCCTTCCTGGGCAAGCTCCCGATGCTGCAGCGCACCCGGAAGCTCGCCGTCCGCCCTGCCGCCGGGCTCGCGGGTGCGCCGCTGCTCGGCATCGTGTTCGGGCTGGGGTGGACGCCGTGCCTCGGACCGACCCTGGCGGCCGTGTACTCGCTGGCGCTCTCGGAGGCCACCGCCGGCCGGGGTGCGGTGCTCGGCGTCGCGTACTGCCTGGGCCTCGGCGTCCCGTTCGTGCTGGTGGCGCTGGGAGCGCGGTGGGCGCTGGGGGCGACCGGGCTCCTGCGGCGGCACGCTCGCACCGTCACCCGGATCGGCGGCTCGGTCCTCGTCGTCGTCGGTCTGCTGCTGCTGACCGGGCTGTGGGCCGAGTCGATGGCCTGGCTGCGGTCCTGGCTCGCCGCGACCGGCTTCGCGGAGACGTCTCTGTGACGACCACCGCCCCGCCGCGATCCGCTGCTGTGCCGCCACCGCCGCCGGCCCGCCCGTCCGCGGGCCGCTGGCTCGCTGCTTCGCTGCTCGTCTGGTGGCGGCGGCTGACCGCCATGCGCACCGCCATCGTGCTGCTCTTCCTCCTGGCCCTGGCAGCCGTGCCGGGGTCCCTCCTGCCGCAGCGGTCGCTCTCGCGGAACGCCGTGGGCCAGTACTTCGCCGACCACCCGGACCTCGCGCCGGTGCTCGACCGGCTCTACCTCTTCGACGTCTTCAGCTCGCCGTGGTTCGCGGCCGTCTACCTGCTGCTCTTCGTCTCTCTGATCGGGTGCGTCCTGCCCCGAGCCCTCGAGCACGCCCGCGCCGTGCGGGCGGCGCCCCCCGCCGCCCCGCGGCACCTGCTGCGGTTGCCCGACGCGCGCGAGCTGGCCACCGGGCTGCCGGCCGGAGTGGCCCTCGACGTCGTGGAGGAGGAGCTGCGGGTCCGCCGGTACCGCGTCGTCCGCCGGGGGGACGAGGTGTCCGCGGAGAAGGGGCACCTCCGGGAGACCGGCAACCTCCTCTTCCACCTGTCGCTGCTGGCGCTGCTCCTCGGTCTGGCCGGCGGCAAGCTCTGGGGGTACGAGGGCAGCATCCTGGTGACCGAGGGCCAGGGATTCTGCAACTCCTTCCAGCAGTACGACACCTACTCCTCCGGCGCGCTGGTGGACAGCGGCGACCTCGCACCGATCTGCGTGGACCTGACCGACTTCCGCGCCGAGTACGAGCCGGACCTCACCGCGTCGTCGTTCACCGCCGACATCTCCTACGGCCCGCCGGGCGGAGAGGGGCGGGCTACCACCATCGGCGTCAACGACCCGCTGCGCGTGGACGGCGAGCGGGTGCACGTCACCGGGCACGGGTTCAGCCCCACGTTTGCCGTGGCGCGCCCCGACGGCCCGGTGCTCACCGACGTCTCCGTGCCCTTCCTCCCCGCCGACCAGGCCACGCTGGCCAGCGAGGGCGCGCTCAAGCTGCCCGACGTCGGGGCCGCGAGCGACGACCAGCTGGCGCTCGAGGGCTTCTTCGCACCGACCGGCGTGATTCAGGGCGGGATCCTCACCTCGGTCGACCCGCGGCCGCTCGCCCCCCAGGTGGCCGTCGTCGTCTACCAGGGCTACCTCGGGCTGGACTCCGGCATCCCGCAGTCGGTCTACTCGCTGGACGCCGCGCAGATCGACCGCGGCCGGCTGACCGAGGCGGGTGCGGCGAACCTGTCGGTGGGGGAGTCGCTGACCCTGGACGACGGCACGACCGTCACCTTCACCGGCTACCGCGAGTTCGCCGCGCTGCAGTTCTCGCACGACCCCGGCCAGGGCTGGGTGCTCGGTGCGGCGATCGCCCTGCTCCTGGGCCTGCTGGGAATGCTGCTGGTGGGCCGGGAGCGGGTCTTCGCCCGCGTCGCCCGCCGACCCGGGAACGGCGGTACCGTGCTGACGATCGCCTCGCTGACGCGCGGTAGCGGGGAGAACGGTCCGCGGTTGGCGGCCCTCTCCGACGACCTGGCCGGGGCTCTCGCCGCCCGGACGGCCGACCGCAACGAATGGACCGGAGGACCCCCGCGTGACTCCTGACGCGTCGCTCGCCGCACTGTCGAACACCCTCTTCTCGGCCAGCATCGCGCTGTACTCGCTCGCCGTGGTCGCCTTCTGCGCCGAGCTGGCGTTCGGGCGCCGCCCGGCGCGCACGCCGGAGCTGGTTGGGGCGGGCGCCGTGCCGGCGGGAGCTGCTCCACCGCCCGCCGCCGAGCCGGAGAAGGGGCGTCGCTGGGGGCTGGCCGCGCTGGCCCTGACCTCGCTGGGCGCGGCGTCGCACGCGGCCGTCCTGGTCACCCGCGGCATGGCGACCGACCGGCTGCCGTGGGGCAACATGTACGAGTTCGCCACGGCGACCGTCCTGGTCGCCGTGGTCGCCTACGTCGTGCTCGCGGTCCGGTCCCCGGGCCTGCGGCACATCGGGCTGTTCGTGCTGGCGCCGGTGGCGCTCTCGCTCGTGCTCATCGGCCTCTACCTCTACGCCGAGGCGGGTCCACTGGTCGCCGCGCTGCGCTCGAGCTGGCTGAGGGTGCACGTCTCCACCGCCATCCTCGGGTTCGGGATCTTCTTCGTGAGCGGGATCGCGAGCGTCCTGTACCTCGTCCGGTCGCGGTACGAGGCTCGTGCCGCCACCGGGGACGCGGACGACACCGGCCTGCTGGCCCGGCTGCCCGACGCTCCTGCGCTGGACCGGCTCGCCCACCGGACCGCCGTGTTCGCGTTCCCGATCTGGTCGTTCGCCGTGATCGCCGGCGCCATCTGGGCGGAGAGCGCATGGGGCCGGTTCTGGGGCTGGGACCCGAAGGAGACGTGGGCGTTCATCGCCTGGGTCGTCTACGCCGCCTACCTGCACGCCAGGACGACCGCCGGGTGGCGGGGGCGCCCCGCGGCCTGGGTCAACGTCGTCGGCCTGGCCGTGATGATCTTCAACCTGCTGTACGTCAACATGGTGTCGACCGGACTGCACAGCTACGGCGGACTGGACTGAGTCCCCGGCCGTGAAGCGGGGCGTCGCCGTCGCCTCGGCGCAGGAGATCCTCGGGCCCGTACTGCGGGAACTCGGCTATTCGGCCGGTCGCCGGTCGGGACCCGGCTGACCGTCACGCTCGGGGGGCAGCTGGCGGCGTTCTGGGCACGGGTGGGTCCCGAGCGGGACCAGCGACCGACCGAGTGAGCGGACCGTCCGGTCCGCCTCGGGACGCGGTGACGGCTGCCGGTCCCCCGTGCTTCCATGCCGCCATGACCCTGGCTCCCAGGCCCCGCGCCGAACACCTCGCGCCCGAAGGCGGAGGCGGCCTGGGCTGGCCGGGACCCCCCTCACCGGGGGACGGGGGCCTGGGCTGGCCCGGAGGCCCGACCGGGGAAGAGTGAGGCGGGCTCAGCCCTTCTTGCCGT
>JALYMS010000087.1 GCA_030773535.1 Actinomycetota bacterium
GCGACTCCGGCGTGCCGACGTCCTACGAGTTCGAGCCGTCGGCCGAGGGCCTGCTCGACGCCCTGCTGCCGAAGTACATCACCACCCGGATCTACGCGTCGTTGCTCGAGGCGGCAGCCTCGGAGTCCGCGTCGCGCCGCCGGGCGATGAAGTCGGCGTCCGACAACGCCGAGGAGCTGGCGAAGAACCTATCCCGGCAGGCCAACCAGGCCCGTCAGGCGGAGATCACCCAGGAGATCAGCGAGATCGTCGGCGGCGCCGACGCGCTGGTCAAGGCCGGCTCCGGAGACTGACATGCACCACCCGAAGACGCGAGACCACGCAAGCCCGAGGGCAGGAGACCAGTTCAGATGACCGTCACCGAGGACCGTCCGACCACCTCGCAGACCACGGCCGCCGGCCGCGTCGTGCGGGTCACCGGGCCGGTCGTCGACGTCGAGTTCCCCCGCGACGCGATGCCCGACCTGTTCAACGCCCTGAAGGTCGATGTCACGCTGGCCGACCTGAGCAAGACCCTGACCCTCGAGGTCGCCCAGCACCTCGGCGAGAACGTCGTCCGGACCATCTCCATGGCGCCGACCGACGGCCTCGTCCGCGGCTCGGAGGTGGCTGACACCGGCTCGGCGATCAGCGTGCCGGTCGGCGACGTCGTCACCGGGCACGTCTGGAACGCGCTGGGTGAGTGCCTGGACAAGCCCGGCTACGGCCTGGACTCCCCGCGCTGGACGATCCACCGGCACGCGCCGCGCTTCGACCAGCTCGAGGGCCGCACGGAGCTGCTCGAGACCGGCATCAAGGTCATCGACCTGCTGACGCCCTACGTGGCGGGCGGGAAGATCGGCCTGTTCGGCGGGGCGGGGGTCGGCAAGACCGTCCTCATCCAGGAGATGATCCGCCGCGTCGCCCAGGAGTTCGGTGGCGTCTCGGTGTTCGCCGGCGTCGGGGAGCGCACCCGTGAGGGGAACGACCTCATCACGGAGATGACCGAGTCCGGCGTCATCGAGTCCACCGCCCTGGTCTTCGGCCAGATGGACGAGCCGCCGGGCACCCGCCTGCGGGTGGCCCTCTCGGCACTGACGATGGCGGAGTACTTCCGCGACGAGAAGAACCAGGACGTGCTGCTCTTCATCGACAACATCTTCCGGTTCACCCAGGCCGGGTCCGAGGTATCGACGCTGCTCGGCCGCATGCCGTCGGCCGTGGGCTACCAGCCCACGCTCGCCGACGAGATGGGCGAGCTGCAGGAGCGGATCACCTCGACCCGCGGTCGCTCGATCACCTCGCTGCAGGCGATCTACGTGCCCGCCGACGACATCACCGACCCGGCGCCGCACACCACCTTCGCCCACCTCGATGCGACGACCGTGCTCTCGCGGCCGATCTCGGAAAAGGGCATCTACCCGGCCGTCGACCCGCTGGACTCGACCAGCCGGATCCTCGACCCGCAGTACGTCGGCCAGGAGCACTACGACGTCGCTCGCGAGGTTCAGCGGATCCTGCAGCGGTACCAGGAGCTCCAGGACATCATCGCCATCCTCGGCATCGACGAGCTCGGCGAGGAGGACAAGGTCACCGTCAACCGGGCCCGTCGCATCGAGCGGTTCCTCTCGCAGAACATGTTCGTGGCCGAGGCGTTCACCGGACAGCCGGGCTCCTTCGTGCCCCTGTCGGAGACCCTGCAGGCGTTCAAGGCGCTCACGGTCGGCGAGTACGACCACGTGCCGGAGCAGGCGTTCTTCATGTGCGGTGGGCTCGAGGACCTCGAGCGCAACGCGGACAAGCTCCGCAAGGGCTGACGCGAAGCGCTGACGGCCGGGTCCCCTGGGCGACCCGGCCGTCGGTGTTTCCCCGGGTGTATCCGGATGGGGGAGACAGGCCTCCTCCTAACGGGGTGCATCGGGGCTACGGTGCTGCCGTCCAGAGCACCGAGTGCCCACCATTCGAAGAGATCCGCCCGATTCGCGGGCATCGTGTTGAGGAACGCCGTGGACCTGTACGCCGATCGGCCCAGCAGCGACGGGACCGACTGGAGCTGGCCGCCTTACGCGCCGTGCGAGCCCGCCGAGGTCTCGTTCAGCACGCATGAGTGGGCCCCCGCCTCCACCGTGCGCCGGCCGTGGCTGCGGGTCGGCCGCTGGACACTGCTCTACCGCCGCGCCGCCTGACCTCCCGGTCCGCCGCTCGGCGCGCCTCGACACGCCGCTAGAGTGGGCGTGACCCGTTGCCGTGTCCTTCTGGGCCGGCGCCCGTACGCACCCCTTCCGAGTGGAGGGACGGACCCCGAGGAGTGACGTGGCGACCCTGCAGGTCGAGTTGGTGGCCGTCGAGCGGATGATCTGGTCCGGCGAGGCGACGATGGTCATCGCCCGCACGACCGAAGGTGAGCTCGGCCTGCTGCCCGGGCACGCCGCACTGCTCGGACAGCTGGCCGAGGGTGGCGTGGTCACGATCCGCACCGACTCCGGGGACGACGTCGTCGTGGCCGCCCACGGCGGCTTCGTCTCGGTCTCCGAACGCGGGGTGTCCATCCTCGCCGAGACCGCGGAGATCGCCGGCGAGATCGACGTCGAGCGCGCGCGCGAGGCGCTGCGCCGCGCCGAGGAGGCCGGGGACGACCCTGAGGCGCTGAACGCCGCACGACGGGCACAGTCGCGGCTTCGGGCGGCCGGCGAGGACGCCTGAGCAGTCGATCCGCCACGGCCGGACCCCCCTGCGCGCACCGTGGACCTGACCACCGTCGTCCTGGTCCTGCTCGCCGTCGTGGTCGTGGGGCTGGCCGTGGCGTTCCTGCTGCGCCGGCGGTTCCTGTTGTCCGGGCTCGGGGCGGTGACCGTGTGGTTGCGGCCGGTGGGGTCACCGCGCTGGTCGGTGGGGGTGGCCTGGTACAGCGGCGACGTCCTGCTCTGGTACCGGGGGCTCTCGCTCGCCGTACGACCGCAGGAGCGCTTCTGCCGTTCCGAGCTCCGCGTGGAGTCGCGCCGGTCCGCGGGGCGCGAGGACCTCGCACTGCCCTCGGACGTGGTCGTGCTGACCTGCGGGACCGCGGAAGGGCGGCGTGACCTCGCGATGGACCCCTCGACGGTGACCGGATTCCTCTCCTGGATGGAGTCGGCCCCGCCGGGGACCTGAGCCCTCAGTCGGCCCCCTGCTCGCCGGCGGCCTTTCGCGCGTGCGCACCGCTGTGCGCGCCGGGCTCCCACAGCACGTCGCCGCCGGGGTTGGCGCCTCGGGCCAGGATGAACAGCAGGTCGGAGAGCCGGTTCAGGTAGCGGGCGGTCTCCGGGTTGGTGCGCCCCGCTGCGCCATCCCGCTCGTCGGAGGACAGCAGGGCCCAGACGCTGCGCTCGGCTCGCCGGACGACGACGCGCGCCTGGTGCAGGAGCGCCGCCCCGGGCGTCCCGCCGGGCAGGATGAAGCTGGTCAGGGTGGGCAGCGCCTCGTTGTGCGCGTCGCAGGCCGCCTCGAGCCGCTCGGTGTAGGCCGCGGTCACCCGGAGCGGGAGGAACTCCGGGTCGGGCGTGACCGGGGTGCACAGATCCGCGCCCACGTCGAACAGGTCGTTCTGCACGGTGCGCAGCAGGTCGGCGGTCGCGGGCTCGAGGGAGCCCAGGGCGAGGGCGACGCCCAGCACGCTGTTCGCCTCGTCCACGTCGGCGAAGGCCGCCAGGCGGGCATCGGTCTTGTGCACGCGGCTCATGTCGCCCAGGTGCGTCTGCCCGGCGTCGCCGGTCTTGGTGTAGATGCGAGTGAGCCGGACGGTCATGACCGGGAGCCTAGGTCGTCCGGGTCACCGGGCAGTCGGGGCGGCCGGGTCGTCGGGGCGGCCGGGTCCTCCCCCGCCGTAGGGTGATCGCGTGGAGTGCTTCGAGGTGACCGGCGGCGCGACCCTGAACGGACGGGTGCGGGTCACCGGCGCGAAGAACAGCGCGCTCAAGCTCATGGCGGCGGCGCTCCTCGCAACCGGCACGACCACCCTCGACGAGGTCCCGGACATCCTCGACGTGGCGATCATGAGCGAGGTGCTCCGGCGGCTGGGCTGCGAGGTGAGCTACGCGCGCAC
>JALYMS010000088.1 GCA_030773535.1 Actinomycetota bacterium
ACCCTGGACCGCCCCCGGCCCACCGACCATGGCGAGCGATTGACCAGGACAGCTCCGGTTAAATGGATACCCCGGAGCGTGCTTTTGGCCCCTCAGGACCACACCGCAGGACGGCGATCAGACGGAGGCGGGGGCAGAGGTGGAGGTGGAGCGCGGCCGGACCAGCGGGCGGCCGGTCGCGCGGAAGCGCAGCACCGGCTGGGTGTCGTCGTCGAGCGCCGGGCGGGGCGCGACGCGGATACGGCGGGCCGGAAGATCCGACGGCGGCATGCGCTTGCCGCAGCCGACGCAGTAGCGGCCGCGCTGTTCGCTGGCGCTGCAGTGCGAACACGTCATGGTGTGCCTCCCCCAACTGATCTCCCGCGGGCGCGGTCGCGCGACCCTCGCAGGGCGGAAGCACCCGGCGGCCCGGATCGGCGACGGTGAGACGAGATGTGACCGGACCGATACCAGGACGGGTCGTGCCGAGCGGAGTACCAAGGGAGCGTGCAGTCGAGCTGGCGCAGCGGGCCGGGACGCCGTCGGCTCCCCGCGCTCCTCCTCGCCGGCGGGTTCCTGCTGACCGGTTGCCCGGCGCCTGCTCCGTCCGCCGAGCCGCCACCGACTCCCCCGTCCACCGACACGTCGCCCGCGCGGCCTACGGCTGCCCGACCGGTGTACGAGGGCCCACCTCCAGGAGCTCCCCCCAGCGGGGGGCCGCTGACCTTCCTCCGGGCCTCGGTGGACCTGACCCCGGCCATCCCGGGCCACTTCTCCCGAGCCGAGGCGGCGGTGGTGGCGCCCGACGGCGGCGCCTACGTCGTCGTCAGCCCGGAACAACGGCCCGGACGCTCCCAGGAGCCGGGCCCTCCGCAGCAGCTGGTCACCGTCGCCGGGGCCGGCGGCGGGTTCGCGATCGCCCGGTCGGTCCCGATCCCCGCGGTCGCCGACGTCTCCACGGTCCATCTGCTCCCGGACGGCGCTGTGGCGGTCACCGGGCGGCTGCAGGACACGGGCGTCCCGGGCGGCGGCTACGGGTTCCACGTCGTCGATCCGGCGACGGGGGCCGGTCGGACGACGACCGTGCCCTACGGCGAGGGCGCCGTCTCGTCCTTCGGGCGCTCGGCCCTGTCGCCGGATGGCCGGACGATGTACCTGTTCCTCTCCGTTGTCACGGAGACCGACGTGCGCGAGCGGCTGATCGCCGTCGACCCGGTCGTCGGCACCGTCGTCGCCGAACGGGACCTGGGGGACGACGTCGCCGCCGTGTCCGAGGCGCCGGCGGGTCACGAGGTGGCCGGCCTCGTGGCCCGGCCGGGCGGCGGGGTGACGCTGGCCTTCGACGCCGCGCCGGACCCGACCCGCAGGGAGCGGATACCCACGCTGCTGACCTACGGGGCCGACCTGGAGCCGGTGGGCGAACCGGTGGGCGTCACCACGCTGTCCGAGGGCGGGGAGACCCAGGCGATCGCGGCGGGCGCCGACGGCACCGTCTTCCTCGTCGTCGAGGTGACCGAGGGGGCGTGGATCCTGGCCGTGCCGGACGCCGGCACCGCGGGGCCGGTCCTGGTCCAGCTGGCCGATCATCTCTACGACTACGCCCTGACCGTCGAGCCGGCGCAGATGTGGGGGCTGCTGCCCGCCTACGAGGGCGTCCGCGCGGTGGACCTGACGACCGAGGAGATCAGGGGGCCGGTCGACGTCGGCTGTCCGGGGCAGGACGTCCGCGGCATGGTCGCGGCACCGGACGGAGCCCTGGTCATCGGCCAGTGCAACAGCCCCCGCACGAGGACTCAGATGCTCTGGTTCATCGGGCCCGGGGGTGCGCCATGATGGCACGATGCTGAACGTCGACGAACGGGACGACGTCTCCGTCGTGCGGATCGAGCACGGCCGGGTGGGCGCCCTGGACGCCGAACTGCTGGACGCGCTCACCGAGGCCGTGCAGACCTCCGACCGGGCGCTGGTGCTCACGGGGACCGGATCGGCGTTCTCCGCCGGGGTCGACCTGCGCCGGATCCTGGACGGCGGCCGGCCCTACACCGAGCAGTTCCTCGCCGCGCTGTCCCGGATGTTCCGCGCGCTGTTCGACTCCCCGCGGCCGACGGTTGCCGCCGTGAACGGGCACGCCATCGCCGGTGGCTGCGTGCTGGCGCTGGCCTGCGACGTCCGGCTGATGTCCGCCGGCCGGATCGGTCTGGCCGAGCTCGCAGTCGGCGTGCCCTTCCCGACGTCGGCACTGGAGATCGTGCGGCACGCGCTGGGCCGGGACGCCGGTCGGGCGGTGCTCCGCGCCGAGACCGTCGGGCCCGACGAGGCGGTGCGCCTCGGCATGGTGCACGAGGTCGTCGACGCCGCGGAACTCCTGCCGCGGGCGGTCGCGCTGGCCGGTGAGCTGGCCGCCCGCTCGCCGGAGGCCTACCGCCTCGCCAAGGCGCAGCTGCACCGCCCCGCCCTCGCGGCGATCGAGGCCACCACGGCCGAGGACGACGCCGCCCTGCTGGCGGGCTGGACCGCCGAGGAGACGCGCCGGCGGATCGAGGCGGCCCTCGACGCGCTCACCCGACGCTAGCCGTGGATGGTCCTCCGGCTCCGGCTGGCCGACGTGGACGAGGCCGGCCCGGCGGCGATGCTCGGCGGTACGGCGGCCCGCCTGTTCGCCCTCTGACCACCCGCACACCAGTTCACAGTTACGAGGTCTGCCATGTCCCGATCGAAGTCCATGCCTGACGAGATCGCGCTCGCGGTGGGGGGCACGGCGATCGAAGCCGCACTCACGCCCTCCCCGCGCGCTCGACTGCTCAGCGGGGGAGTCCGGCGATGAGCAGCCGGCTGGC
>JALYMS010000089.1 GCA_030773535.1 Actinomycetota bacterium
CGGTAGTCTCGGCCCAATGTGCGGAATCGTGGGTTACGTCGGTCCCCAGGACGCCCGGGACGTCGTCGTGGACGGCCTGAAGCGGCTCGAGTACCGGGGCTACGACTCCGCCGGGATCGCGGTCGTCGCGGACGGCGAGCTGAGCTCGGCGAAGAAGGCCGGGAAGCTGGCGAACCTGGAGAAGGTGCTGGCCGACCGTCCGCTGCCGGCGGCCACGATCGGGATCGGTCACACGCGGTGGGCCACCCACGGCGGTCCGACCGACCGCAACGCGCATCCCCACCTGTCCGCCGACGGCACCGTCGCGGTGATCCACAACGGAATCATTGAGAACTTCGCCGCACTGCGCGCCGAGTGCGAGAAGGACGGTCTGGAGTTCACCTCCGAGACCGACACCGAGGTCGCCGCCCACCTGCTGGCGCAGGCCTACGCCGCCGCGCCGGAGGGGGCCGGCCGGCTGGCCGAGGCCCTGCGGACGGTCTGCCGTCGCCTGGAAGGCGCCTTCACCCTCGTCGCAACCTCGGTCGGCGAGCCGGACACCCTCGTCGCTGCCCGGCGCAGCAGCCCGCTGGTGGTGGGCATCGGCGACGGCGAGTACTTCCTCGGCTCCGACGTCGCCGCCTTCATCGCGCACACCCGCGAGGCCCGCGAGCTCGGCCAAGACCAGGTCGTCGAGATCGACCGGAACCGGGGGCTGACCGTCACGGACTTCGCCGGCAACGAGGTGGAGCCGACCGCCTACACCGTCGACTGGGACGCCGCCGCCGCCGAGAAGGGCGGCTACGACTGGTTCATGCTCAAGGAGATCGCCGAGCAGCCGCAGGCGGTGGCCGACACGCTGCTGGGGCGACTCGGTTCCCGCGGTGAGCTGGTCCTCGACGAGGTGCGGCTCTCCGACCAGGAGCTCCGGGACGTCGACAAGATCTTCGTCGTCGCCTGCGGCACGGCCTACCACGCGGGTCTGATCGCCAAGTACGCCATCGAGCACTGGACCCGGATCCCCGTCGAGGTCGAGGTCGCCAGCGAGTTCCGCTACCGCGACCCGGTGCTGGACCGGTCGACCCTGGTGGTGGTGATCAGCCAGTCCGGCGAGACCATGGACACGCTGATGGCGCTGCGGCACGCCAAGGACCAGAAGGCGCGCGTCCTGGCGATCTGCAACGCCAACGGGTCGACGATCCCTCGCGAGTCCGACGCCGTGCTGTACACGCACGCCGGGCCCGAGGTCGCTGTCGCCTCGACGAAGGGCTTCCTCACCCAGCTCGTGGCCTGCTACCTGGTGGGCCTGTTCCTCGCCCAGATCCGCGGCGTCAAGTACGAGGACGAGGTGGGTGCGATCGTCGCCGACCTCCGCCGGCTGCCCGAGGCCGTGGCCGAGGTGCTGGCCGGCATGGAGCCGGTGCGCGAGCTGGCCCGCTCGCTGGCCGACGCGAACACCATTCTGTTCCTGGGGCGCCACGTCGGGTTTCCCGTGGCTCTGGAGGGGGCGCTCAAGCTCAAGGAGCTCGCCTACATCCACGCCGAAGGCTTCGCCGCGGGCGAGCTGAAGCACGGGCCGATCGCGGTCATCGACCAGGGCACCCCGGTCGTCGTCGTCGTCCCGTCGCCGCGCAGCCGGGAGTCGGTGCACGGCAAGGTCGTCTCCAACATTCAGGAGGTCCGCGCCCGCGGCGCCCGGACGATCGTGATCGCCGAGCACGGCGACGAGGACGTCCTGCCGTACGCCGACCACCTGATCCGCGTCCCGCGGACGCCGACCCTGCTCGCGCCGGTGGTCACCACGATCCCGCTGCAGGTGCTGGCCTGCGAGATCGCCGCCACCCGGGGCCTCGACGTCGACCAGCCGCGCAACCTGGCGAAGTCGGTGACCGTCGAGTGACGGCTCCGTGAGCATCGCAGCGAGCCTCAGCGAGCGGGGCCGGAACCGACGCATGGATACCGTCGAGTAGTTCTCGCCCGGGCACGGCAGACTGACCCGGTGATCATCGGGGTCGGGATAGACGTGGTGCCGGTGGAGCGGTTCGCCCAGTCGCTGACCAGGACGCCGGGCCTGCGCAATCGCCTGTTCACGGCGGCCGAGCAGCTCACCCCCTCGGGGGCCGCGCGCACCGGTGAGTCACTCGCCGCCCGATTCGCGGCCAAGGAGGCACTGGCGAAGGCGCTCGGCGCTCCCGGCGACCTGCACTGGCACGACGCCGAGGTGACCGTCGGCGACCACGGCCGCCCCCACCTGGAGGTGCGCGGCACGGTGGCCGGCCGGGCGGCCCAGCTCGGGATCACGGCATGGCACGTCTCGCTCAGCCACGACGGCGGCATCGCCTCCGCGGTGGTCGTCGCGGAGGGGCTCGCCTCCGCGGCGGAGCCGGCCAGGGCGACGGTTCGGGGGGACGGCGGATGATCGGGCTCTTCCCGGCCGCGGACGTCCGGGCCGCGGAGCAGCCGCTGCTCGCGGCGCTGCCCGAGGGCACGCTCATGCAGCGCGCCGCCACCGGGCTGGCAACGGTGTCCCTGCGGCTGCTGGGCTCGGCCTATGGACGACGGGTGACGCTGCTCGTCGGAACGGGCGACAACGGCGGCGACGCACTCTTCGCCGGCGCGCTCCTCGCGCGGCGCGGAGTGCGGGTCACCGCGGTCCTGCTGGATCCCGTCCGGGGACACCCCGCGGGTCTGGCCGCACTCCGGCGGGCCGGTGGCCGGGCGGTGCCCGCCGGGGCCCCGGAGGTGGCGACGCTGGTGGGACGGGCCGACCTGGTGCTGGACGGGATGCTGGGCATCGGCGGGCGGGGCGGCCTGCGGAGCGGCGCAGCCGAGCTGGCCCGGGCGGCGGCCGACGGCGCGGGGGTCACCGTCGCGGTCGACGTCCCCAGCGGTGTCGACGCCGACACCGGCGCCGTCGAGGGCGCGGCGTTCCCGGCCCAGCACACCGTCACCTTCGGCGCCGTCAAGCCCGGCCTCGTGGTCGGGGAGGGCCGCGGCTACGCCGGCGAGGTGCACCTGGTCGACATCGGCCTCGGGCCGCACCTGCCGCCCGCGGCGGCGTGGCAGCTCACCGACGCCGACGCCGCCGCCCGCCTTCCGACGCCGTCAGCGGGGGACGACAAGTACTCGCAGGGTGTCGTCGGCATCGTCGCGGGGTCGACGACGTATCCCGGCGCAGGTGTCCTGTGCACCGGGGCCGCGCTGCGCACCCGTCCGGGCCTCGTCCGGTACGCCGGAACGGCGGCCGACGGGGTCCGGGCCTCCTGGCCCGAGGCGATCGTCACCGACGGCCGTCCGGCCGACGCCGGACGGGTGCAGGCCTGGGTGGTCGGCCCCGGCATGGGCACCGACGACGCCGCCCGCAGCGTACTCGCCGAGGTCCTGGCCCCCGAGCTGCCGGTGGTCGTCGATGCCGACGCGCTCACCATGGCCGCAGCCGACCCGGCGCTGCTGCGCGCGCGGCCGTCGGGGAGCTCACGCCGGACAGTGCTCACCCCCCACGACCGCGAGTTCGCGCGCTTCGGGTCCGAGGTGGGCAGGGACCGGATCGGTGCCGCGCGCCGTCTCGCAGCCCGACTGGGCGCGGTCGTCCTGCTCAAGGGCGACGCCACGGTCGTCGCCGATCCCGACGGGGCCGCCTATGTGAACGGCACGGGGACGTCGTGGCTCGCGACCGCCGGCACCGGCGACGTGCTGTCCGGGATCCTGGGGGCGCTGCTGGCCACGGGGCTCCCGGCCGTGGAGGCGGCCGCTGTGGCGGCGCACCTGCACGGGCGTACCGGTCAGCTCGCCGCGGAGCGCGGCCCCTTCGTCGCCGGCGACCTGGTCCGGTGCCTGCCCGAGGCTATTCGCCGGGTGCGCGGGGCCCCGGCCGACGGCCTGGGACACTCGGGGGGATGACCGACGCAGCCCTCCGCGCGGAGATCGTCGTCGACCTCGACGCGATCGCCGGCAACACGGCGCTCCTCCGCGAGCGGGTGAACCGCCCCCTGATGGCGGTGGTCAAGGCCGACGGCTACGGCCACGGCCTCGTTCCCGCGGCACGGGCCGTGCTGTCCGGCGGCGCCGACGCCCTCGGGGTGGCCGTCCTCGACGAGGCCCTCGCCCTACGCTCGGCCGGCGTGACCGCGCCGGTGCTGGCCTGGCTGCACGGCCCGGGCGCCGACTACGCCGCCGGCCTGGCTGCCGACGTCGACCTGTCGGTCAACGCCGAGTGGGCGCTGGACGAGGTGGTGGCGGCCGCCCGCGCCACCGGTCGCACCGCCCGGCTGCACCTGTTCGCCGACACCGGGCTCTCCCGCGAGGGCGCGACGGCGGCGGACTGGCCCGCGTTGGTCGCCTCGGCCGCCCGAGCCCAGGCCGACGGCGACCTCACCGTGGTCGGCCTGTGGAGCCACATGGCCTACGCAGACGCCCCGACCCACCCCACGATCGCCGCGCAGGTCGCCGTCTTCGAGGAGGCCGTGGTGCTGGCCCGGCGCGCGGGGCTGACCGAGGCCCGGCGGCATCTGGCGAACTCCGCCGCGACCGTCGCGCTCCCCGACACCTGGTACGACATGGTTCGCCCCGGCGTCGCCCTCTACGGGCTCGACCCGCTCGGCGGCGATCCGGCGGCCCACGGCCTGCGCCCCGCGATGACGGTCCGCGCCGCCGTCGCCCTGACCAAGCGGGTGCCCGCCGGAGTGGGTGTCTCCTACGGCCACACCTACTTCTCCGAGCACGAGACGACGCTGGCGCTGGTCCCGGTCGGGTACGCCGACGGTGTGCCGCGGGCCGGGGGGAACCGGGCGCCGGTCCTGGCCGGCGGCGCGCAGCGGACCATCGCGGGGCGGGTCTGCATGGACCAGTTCGTGCTGGACGTCGGCGACGCGCCGGTGGCGCCCGGCGACGAGGTCGTCCTGTGGGGCGCGGGGGAGCACGGTGAGCCGACGGCGCAGCAGTGGGCCGACGCCGTCGACACCATCCACTACGAGCTGGTCACCCGGGTCGGCGGTCGCTTCGCCCGCCGCTACGTGGGCTCAGCGGGGGCGGTCTGATGGCCCGCCGACCGGACCCGGCGGCACCGAAGCGGTCGCGCGGGCGCACCGCCGGGATCCTAGGGGCGGTGCTGGGGCTGACCGCCGCGGGCACGGCGGCGGGGGTCGCCGTCGGTCGCGTCGCCATGCGTCGCGTCGAGGCTGCCGAGCTCTCCGGGCGCAAGCAGATCGCCGATGCGCGTCTGCGGGAGGACGACCCCCTCGGTGGCGCGTCGCGCCCGGCCGACCGTACGGCGCTGGTGCAGGCCGATGACGGCGTGCTCCTGTCCGTCGAGGAGGTCGGTCCACGCGACGCGCCGCTGACAGTCGTGTTCGTGCACGGCTACACGCTGTCCATGGCGTCCTGGGCCTTTCAGCGGCGGACGCTGGGCGCCGAGCTGGCGACCGCCAACGGTCATCGGCCGGAGGCCCGGCTGGTGTTCTACGACCAGCGGGGTCATGGCGCCTCCAGCCGGGGGGCGGCCGCACGGTCGACGATCGAGCAGCTGGCGCGGGACCTGGCCGCGGTGATCGAGGCACGGGTGCCGTCGGGCCCCGTGGTGCTGGTCGGACACTCGATGGGCGGCATGACGGTCATGGGGCTCGCCGCGCGGCGCCCGGAGCTCTTCGGGTCCAAGGTGGTGGGGGTCGCGCTGATCTCCACCTCGAGCGGCAACTTGGCCGAGCTCACCTTCGGCCTGCCGGAGCTGCTCACCCGGGTACGGGCGGCCTTCTTCCCGGTGGCCGCGTGGACCATGCGGTGGCGTCCCGCCCTCGCCGAGCGCACCCGGCGCCTGGCCGGTGACCTGGTCTCGGCGATCACCCGCTCGCTGTCCTTCGCCTCTCCCGACGTGGACCCCGCCCTCACCCGATACCTGGACGCGATGATCGCCGGTACCCCGGTCGACGTGATCGCGGAGTTCTACCCGGCCCTGGCAGGGCTCGACGAGACCGGGTCACTGGAGCCGCTCCGCCGCGTCCCGACCCTCGTGCTGACCGGGGACGCGGACAAGATGATCCCGATGGCGCACAGCGAGATGATCGTCGAGCGACTGCCGGACTCCGAATACGTCGTCGTCCCGGAGGCGGGGCACATGGTGCTGCTGGAGAAGCCGGACGAGGTCACCGCCGCGCTGAGCACCCTGCTGCGGCGGGTGGTCACCGACACCCGGTCCAGCGTCCGCAGGAGCTGAGGACGATGGCTCTGCGCCCACCACCGCAACCGCCCCGATCGCCCCGGTTCGACGCGACCGCCGACGAGGTGGCCCGCGCCGCCGCCGCCGCGCCGGACTGGGAGTCTCTCGCCGCCGCCGCCCGACCCTGCGTAGCCTGTCCGGAGCTCGCGGCCGTGCGGCAGCAGGTCGTGGTGGGCGACGTACCCGACGGGGGCCGTCCCCTCTTCGCGTTGGTCGGTGAGGCGCCAGGGGCGACCGAGGACGACACCGGCCGGCCGTTCGTCGGCCGATCCGGTGCGCTGCTGGACCAGCTGCTCGCGGAGGCCGGACTCTCCCGGTCGCAGGCCGCCGTGCTGAACATCGTGAAGTGCCGGCCTCCCGGGAACCGGACGCCGAAGGCACCGGAGGTGGCCCGCTGCAGCGGCTGGCTCCGCCGTCAGCTCGAGCTGTTGGACCCACCGGTCGTGGTCGCGCTGGGTCTGTCGGCGGCCAAGTGGTTCCTCGGGCCACGCACGGTGCTGGCGCAGGCACGCGAGCACGGCCCGCACCAGTACGAGGGGCGGGCCCTGTGGGCCACGTACCACCCGTCGGCGGCGATCCGGTTCGGGCCTGAGGGGGCGCCGCGGGCGGCCCTCCTGGCCGACCTCCGGTCGGTCGCCGTAGCGGTTGGCGAGAGCGCATCGTGAATCGACGGCACATGCTGCCGACGCCCGAGCACACCCACGCCCTGGGCCGGGTCCTGGCCGAGATGTTGCAGCGGGGCGACCTCGTGGTCATGGTCGGCCCGCTGGGCGCGGGGAAGACAACCCTGACGCAGGGCATCGGGGCGGGCCTCGGCGTGGAAGAGCCGGTGACCTCGCCGACCTTCGTGATCGCCCGGGTGCACCGTGGCGGCCGGGTCCCCCTGGTCCACGTCGACGCCTATCGGCTGGGCAGCGTCG
>JALYMS010000090.1 GCA_030773535.1 Actinomycetota bacterium
GCACGGCGAGTTCATCGAGGTGCACCAGCCGCTGGGTCCGGTGGACGCGCACGGGCACGGCACCCTCGCCTACGGCGGTGCACCGGTGCCGAAGCGGATGAACCACGTCGGGGGTGCCCGCCGGGCCATCCGCGGGTTCTTCACGCCCATCGAGGAGCCCGCGCGGGTGGAACTCGAGCAGCGGGCCGAGGGTCGCGGGCTGGCTGACAGCGAGAGCCGCGAGCTCACGTCGTCCGGTCGCCCGTCCGACGGGGGTCGCCCCTCCGACGGGGGTCGCCCCTCCGACGGGGGCCGCCCCTCCGACGGGGGCCGCCCTCAGGAGCCGCGCGACTGATCCGCAAGTGCACACCAGCAGGGCCCCGGTGGATTCCACCGGGGCCCTGCTGCATGACGGGCCGACACACCACCCCCGGCACCGGCTCAGGCGCTCATGGGCGTCGTCTTGCGTCAGCACCCCCGGGTCCCCGCCACCACAGGGCACGCCCCAGGAGAAGCATCGCCGACGCGAAGTTCAGGTGCGTCGAGGCCAGGCCAGGGTGTCGGAGAGCGCGGTGTGGCAGCGCTGGGCCAGGCGTTCGACCGGTCCGGGCTCGGTGTCTCGCGGGAGGAGTCCGGCGGGCATCAGCACCCACAGCAGCAGGTAGACGACGATGCCCGACCCGCCGGCGACGGTGAGACCGACGAAGCCGACGCGCCACAGCAGCGCGTCGATCCCGCTGTAGTCCGCCAGACCGCCGCAGACGCCACCCGCCAGCGGTCGGTACCGCTGCGACGCAAGGCCGGGCGGAGGCCCGGAGCGACGCCTGGAGGCGGCTGCTCCGACGACGGGGAGGGCACGGTGGGCGGGATGAGTGGAGGGGGTGATGAAGTCATGCCGGAAGCCTGCTCGGGCCCAGGCGCGGCGCCCATCGGGGAACACCCGGATCCCGTCCCTGGTTTTCGCGCCCGGGGACCACCCGGATGGCCGTCCCAGCCCGTCGAGGCCCCCGCTGTCGCCGCGCTGCCCGCGCGATTGCGGTGGGCCGACATGCCAGAGGGCCCCTCCGCACCGGTGGAAGGGCCCTCAGGCGGCGCAGTCAGCTCTGCTGGGCGTTCTGCCCCACGTAGTACTCGAAGAGCAGGCCGCCGATCGTGACCAGGAGGGCGCCGGCGGCGATGAGGATCAGCCACGAGTAGAAGAAGGCGAGCGCCAGCCCCATGAGGCCGACCGACGCCGCGACGGCGACGGGCCAGTAGCTGCTGGGGCTGAAGAAGCCCAGCTCCCCTGCGCCGTCGACGATGTCGGCGTCCTTGCGGTCCTCGGGACGGGCGTCGATCCGCCGCGAGATGAACCAGAAGAAGCCACCGATCAGGCCCGTGAGACCGCCGGAGAGGATCAGCGCGGTCGTCCCGATCGGCTCCCGGGACCAGACCCCGTAGACGATGCCCGCGACAAGGCAGAACACCGTGATGAGGTTGAAGATGAGTGCCTCGACCTTCACGGTCGCGCCTCCTCGTGCGTCGGTGCGATCAGGATGCGCGGAGCGGCCACGTCAGCCGCCGGCCTGCTGCTGGTCCTGGTTCTTTTCCTGGATGAGGTCCAGCGGCGTCGTGGTGCCGGCGAAGCCGGGCTGCCCGATCTCCTCGAGCGCCTCGTAGGTGTCCAGCCCCGTCTCGCGGGCCTCCAGGTAGGCGTCGTAGTCCTCACCGGACACCGCGCGGACCTCGAAGTTCATGTACGCGTGGTACGTGCCGCACAGCTCGGCGCAGCGCCCGACGTAGGCACCCTCCTCCTGCACGGTGACCTCGAAGGCGTTGTCGCGGCCGTTCTCGTTGCCCGGGATGACGTCGAGCTTGAAGAGGAACTCGGGGACCCAGAAGGAGTGGATGACGTCCGCGGAGGCCACCTCGAAGCGGATGGTGCGATCGGTCGGCACCACGAGGATGGGGATCTCGCGGGTGCTGCCGACGGTCTCGACCGGCAGACCGTCCTCCGCCTCCGTGTCCGGGTACACGAACTGCCAGTTCCACTTGAACGCGTTGACCGCGATCGTCTCGTCGGGCTCCTGGCTGCGCTCCATCACCCGGTTCTGGACCACCACGGTGTAGAAGAACAACGCCGCGATGATCAGGAACGGGACGATCGTGTAGACGATCTCCAGCGGCAGGTTGTACGCCGTCTGCTTCGGCAGCTCGTCGCCACGCTTGCGGTGCCGGACGACGGACCACCCGATGAGCCCCCAGACGGCGAAGCCAACGATCAGGGCGGCGATGACCGACCCCGTCCAGAGCTCCCGCATGACCTGGGACTCCTCGGTGATCCCCTCGGGCCATCCGAAGCGCCAGAACTCGTTGTTGGGCATCTCGCATCCGGTGAGGGTGAGCCCCCCCAGGAGTCCGAGCGCGGCCAGCCGCGCGAGCCTGCTGCCTCGAGCCACTGCCCGCTGCCTCCTCGTCCTCCGCCCGGCGCCCGGACGGTCCTCCCAGCTGGTCGTCCACCGCTCCGGAGGGACGACGTACCTGACGGGTACCAGTGTGGGGCGAGACTAGCCGACCCCGCTCGGCGGCCGACCACCGGAGATGGGGGACGGCGGGTCGGCCCGCACACCTCCGACCTCAGCCTCTGTTGCTGGCCGGCGGTTAGAGTCGGAGCGTGTACCAGAGACTGTTGACCTGGCGCTGGGTGCTGCTGCACCTGGTCGTGGTCGCGCTCTTCGTGGCCACCTTCTTCCTCGGTCACTGGCAGCTCACCAAGGCCGAGGCCGGCGGTGGGGCCGTCAACTGGAGCTACGCGCTGCAGTGGCCCCTCTACGGGTTCATGGGGCTGTGGTTCTACCTGCGCATGGTCCGCATCGAACTGCACCGGCACCCCGACGAGGACGAGCCCGGCAATGCCGTCGTCCTCTACCAGCGTCCACGCATCGACACGACGGGAGACCCGGAGCTGTCCGCCTACAACGCCTACCTCGCCGAGCTCAACGAGCGGGCACTGGGACAGCGGAGCACCGGTAATGGCCGCTGAGCGGGCCACGCAGGCACGCGACTCCGAGCAGGCGATCGGCGCGGCCCTGCAGCGCTACCGGGTCATGGCCTACGTCGTCGGCGTCCTGCTGATCGCGCTCATGGTGGTGGCCGTGCCGCTGAAGCACTGGGCCGGCATCCCGGGCCCCGTCGCGGTGCTCGGCACCGCGCACGGCTGGCTGTACTTCCTGTTCTTCCTCGCCACCGTCGACCTGGCGCTCCGCGCCAAGTGGAGCGCCAAGGGCACGGTGCTCACCCTGGTGGCCGGGACGGTGCCGTTCCTGTCCTTCTACGCCGAGCGCACCGTCACCCGCACGATGCGCGCCGGCGGCCGAGTCTGAGCCCGGCCGGCGACCGCATCCACTCGTCGCTCTCCTTCCCGACCTCGAGGACATCCGCCTGATGTGTGGCCTGCTCGCCTACCTGTCCACGGACGCCGACAGGGTCGACGACGCCACGGTGACCGGCGTCCGGGAAGCCCTGCACTGCATGCGGCACCGCGGCCCCGACGAGCGAGAGGTCTGGTCCGACGACCGGGCCGTGTTCGGCTTCAACCGGCTGTCCTTCATCGACATCGAGCACAGCCACCAGCCGATGCCCTACGCGAACGGCCGGTACCGGATCGTCTTCAACGGCGAGATCTACAACTACGTCGAGCTCCGCGAGGAGCTGCTCGCCGCCGGGGCGGACCTGGCGACCCAGGGCGACACCGAGACGATCGTCGCCGGCTACCACCTCTGGGGCGAGGACGTCGTGACGCGACTGCGCGGCATGTTCTCATTCGTCATCTGGGACGCCGAGACGAGCACGGCCTTCGGGGCGCGGGACCCCTTCGGCATCAAGCCGCTGTTCACCGCCCGGCTGGGCGACGGCGGGATCGTCTTCTCCTCGGAGAAGAAGACGCTGCTGGAGCTGCTCGGCGGCAGCAAGGCAGCAGGCGGCGTCGACTCGGCGTCCCTGCAGCACTACCTGACCCTGCAGTACGTGCCGGAGCCGGCCACGCTGCACCGCGGCATCCGCCGGATCGAGAGCGGCACGAGGTTCACCGTGGCCGGCGGCGAGCTGACCACCCAGCGCTACTTCCACCCCACGTTCCCGATCTGCACGGTGAAGAAGGACGAGCAGCAGGCGCTGTACGACCGGATCGCCGAGGTGCTGGACGACTCGGTGCGCGTGCACATGCGGGCCGACGTCACGGTGGGCTCGTTCCTGTCCGGGGGCATCGACTCCACCGCGATCGCCGCACTCGCCAAGCGCTACAACCCGAAGCTCATGACGTTCACCACCGGCTTCGAACGCGAGGGGTTCTCCGAGATCGACGTCGCGGCGGAATCCGCGGCGGCCATCGGGGTCGAGCACGTCACGAAGGTGGTCAGCGCCGACGAGTTCGCGGCGGCGATCCCGCTGGTCGTCTGGTACCTCGACGACCCGGTGGCCGATCCCGCCCTCGTGCCGCTCTACTTCATCGCGCGCGAGGCCCGGAAGCACGTGAAGGTCGTGCTCTCCGGCGAAGGCGCCGACGAGCTCTTCGGCGGCTACAACATCTACCGGGAGCCGCTGTCACTGGCGGCCTTCGACGTGCTGCCGTCCGGCATCCGCCGGGCGCTGGGCCGGCTGTCGACGACGCTGCCGGACGGGATGCGGGGCAAGGACCTGCTGCGTCGGGGCTCGATCCCGCTGGAGCAGCGCTACTACGGCAACGCACGAATCTTCCGGGACGACGAACTGGGCTTCCTCGAGCGACGGGATCCCGACCTGTCGCACGTCGCGGTCACCGCCCAGCTCTACGAGCGGACCCGCGCGGCCGGCTACGACGACGTCACCGCGATGCAGTACGTGGATCTCTTCACCTGGCTGCGCGGCGACATCCTGGTCAAGGCCGACAAGATGACCATGGCCAACTCCCTCGAGCTGCGGGTCCCGTTCCTCGACCCCGAGGTGTTCAAGGTGGCGGGGACCCTGCCCGTCGACCAGCGGGTGACCAAGGAGACGACGAAGTACGCCCTGCGCCGCGCGCTGGAGCAGATCGTGCCGCCGCACGTCCTCCACCGGCGCAAGCTCGGCTTCCCGGTGCCCATGCGGCACTGGCTGGCCGAGGGGCTGCACGACTGGGCCCGGCAGGTCGTCGAGGAGAGCCAGACCGACGAGTGGCTGGACAAGAAGCAGGTGCTCACGATGCTGACCGCGCACCGGGACAACCAGCGCAGCGGCTCTCCGGTCGACTACTCGCGCAAGCTGTGGACGCTGTTGGTCTTCATGATCTGGCACGGCATCTTCGTCGAGGAGCGGATCACCCCCGCCGTCCCCGACACCGTCTACCCCGTGCGGTTGTAGTCGTCCGACCTCCCGCAACGACAACGCCCGGTCCCTTCGGGGGAACCGGGCGCTGCGTTCGTTCGCGCCAGCTCAGCTGAAGGAGTCCCCGCAGGCGCAGGAGCTGCCAGCGTTGGGGTTGTCGATCGTGAAGCCCTGCTTCTCGATCGAGTCGACGAAGTCGATCGTCGCGCCGCCGAGGTACGGGCCGCTCATCCGGTCGACGATGACCTCGACGCCACCGAACTCGTAGGTCTGGTCGCCGTCGAGGAAGCGCTCGTCGAAGAAGAGCTGGTACCGCAGACCCGAGCAGCCGCCGGGCTGAACGGCGATGCGCAGGCGCAGGTCGTCGCGACCCTCCTGGTCCAGCAGCGCCTTGACCTTGGCGGCCGCGGGGTCGCTGAGGACGACGCCCGTGACGCCGGGGGCCCCGCCGTCGATGCTGGTGGTGTCCTGGACCGACATGTGTGTGTCCTTCCGAGTTCGCGGGTGCCCGCTGTCGCACGTACTGCAGCGGACAACGCCGCCGAGGCGCCTGCTCTTCCCTGCGCGTCCACTGTACGGCGCCGGAGCCGGATTCCTGGGGTCCGCTGGGCCACACCCGTAGACTCCGGGCTCGTGAAGCTCCGCCTGCCCGGCCGCCGCGATCGTGCCGAGACGACCGATGCGACGTCCCCGGACGCCTCCGCCAATTCGGCCGAGCAGCTGGTCCGCACCTCGGGGAAGGGCCGCCCGACGCCCAAGCGCAGCGAGGCCCAGGGGCGCCGCCAGGGTCCTCCCCCACCGCCGCCGACCACGCGCAGGGAGGCCTACAAGCGGATGCGGGCCCAGCAGGCGGCCTCGCGGGCGGAGACCCGCCTGGGCGCCGCCCGGGGGGACGACTCCTTCCTGCCCGCCCGTGACCGGGGCCCGGTCCGCAAGCTGGTCCGCGACATCGTCGACGCCCGCCGGAACGTCGGGAGCCTCTTCCTGTTCACCGCGGCCGTGGCGCTCATCGGCACCTTCGTCCCCAGCTTGGTGCTGCGCAACCTCGCCAGCTACCTGCTGTTCGGGTTCTTCCTCCTGCTGATCGTCGACTCGGTGGTGCTGGGCCGGCGGATCAAGCGCACCTTGGCCGAGCGCTTCCCCGACGGCTCGCAGTCGACCCGCGGCGCCGTCTGGTACGGCGTCACGCGTGCCACCATGATCCGGCGCTGGCGATTCCCCAAGCCCGACGTGCCGCTGGGCGCCCGGGTCTGACGCTCCGCGGCACGGGACTACCGTCCGGTTCCGTGGAATTCAGACGCCTCGGCCGCTCCGGCCTCACCATCTCCGAGATCGCCTATGGGAACTGGCTCACCCACGGCAGCCAGGTCGAGGAGGACGCCGCGCACGCCTGCGTGCGGGCGGCCCTCGACGCCGGGATCACCACCTTCGACACCGCCGACGTGTACGCCGGCACCAAGGCGGAGTCGGTGCTCGGCCGGGCCCTGGCCGGACAGCGACGCGAGGGGCTGGAGATCTTCACGAAGGTCTACTGGCCGACCGGTCCTGGGCGCAACGACCGCGGGCTGTCCCGCAAGCACATCATCGAGAGCTGCTCCGCGTCGCTGCGCCGGCTGCAGACCGACTACGTCGACCTGTACCAGGCCCACCGGTACGACGAGACCGTGCCGCTCGAGGAGACGATGTCGGCCTTCGCCGAGCTGGTGCGGGCCGGCAAGGTCCTCTACATCGGTGTCTCCGAGTGGCGGGCCGAGGAGATCGCCGCCGGCGCCGCCCTGGCGCGCGAGATGGGCATCCAGCTGATCAGCAACCAGCCGCAGTACTCGATGCTGTGGCGCGTCATCGAGGCCGAGGTCGTCCCCACCTCGGAGCAGGAAGGCCTCTCCCAGATCGTCTGGTCCCCGCTGGGCCAGGGCGTGCTGACCGGCAAGTACCAGCCCGGGCAGCAGCCGCCGGCCGGAACCCGTGGCGCAGACCCCGAGGCGGGCCGGTTCATCCAGCGGTTCCTCGCCGACGACGTCCTGACGCGGGTGCAGCAGCTCCGGCCGATCGCCGACGACCTCGGCCTGACGATGGCGCAGCTGGCCGTCGCCTGGGTGCTGCAGAACGGCAACGTGGCGGCCGCCATCATCGGTGCGACCCGCCCGGAGCAGGTGCAAGACAACGTCAAGGCGGCCGGCGTGACGCTGGACGCCGACGTCCTGAAGCGCATCGACGAGGTGCTCGGGGACGTCGTGGAGCGCGATCCCACCAAGACGGCACGCGGCTGACCCACGCGCCGTAGCCGGAGTGCGCGCGGACGGGCAGTTCCCGGCTCGGGGCCTGCTCGTCCGCGCACTCCGTCGGCGGGGCTCAGGGCGCGGCGAGCCCCATGGGCCCGTAGACCTCCGTGTCGCCGTCGAACAGGGTGACCGTGGCGACCCCCCGCTCGAGCAGGTCGCGCCAGTTCTCGCCCAGCCAGGACTCAGCGTCCCCCTGGTTGTCGGACTCGGGCGGCTCAACCCCCACGGACGCAGGGTCCAGGGTCGCTCCGGCCGGGTCCTCGAGGCGCCAGTGCCAGCTCATGGGGGCAGGCTAGTGACGCGGTGGGCGGACCGGATCGGGGGAGTCGTTCCCGGGATGTGACCGCACCGGCCGATTACCGCAGCTCCACGGGGGCATGGCACTGCATCGACCCGTTCTCCGGAGGACCGATGACAAACGCAGGACCCGCCCGGCCCTCGATGGGCCGGCGCCCAGGAATCCCCCGATGACCACCGGGACCGGGGCATCCGATCCGGCCACGATCCAGGCGGATATCGAGGCCACGCGCGCCCGCCTCGGCCAGACGGTCGACCAGCTGCATGCTCGGCTCGACGTGCCCTCCCGGGCCCGCGAGACCGCCTACCGGGCCAGGGACACCGCGGTGGAGACCTACCGGGAGAGCCCGCCCGTCGTGATCGGCGGCGCAGCGGCACTCGGAGGACTCGTGGCCGGTCTGGCGGTGTGGCGCAGGAAGCGCACTACTCGGAGGAGGAAGCGTTGAGCAAGGCATTGAACGGCAAGGCATCGAAGGGCGGGGGCACCAAGAGCAAGGGCGCCGCGCTCGCCTACCGGCCGATCGGCCTCGCAGCAGGCATCCTGGCCGGCCTGGTGTCCGGGGCGGTGTTCAAGCAGGTGTGGAAGGCCGTGGCCCACGAGGACGACGCCCCGTCGGCGCTGCAGAGCGAATACCGGATGCCCGAGGTCGTGCTCGCCGCGGCCCTGCAGGGCGCGATCTTCGCCGCGACCAAGGCTGCGATCGACCGTGCCGGTGCACGCACCTTCACCAAGCTGACCGGTTCCTGGCCCGGCGACTGACCGCCGGACGGCCTCATCGCGGTAGCTGCCCGCCCGCGGGCCTCCGCACCACGCAAGAGTCCACGCGGCCGCGGCCGCTTCGCACCAGGGGGAAGACCATGGCCGGCACCAGGCAGCGGGAGAGCGCCGTCGACCGCATCCGCGAACGCGTCGAGGAGAAGGCCGCGCGACGCGCGGCCGCCGCCAGAGCCGGGGCGGGGGCGGGGGCGGGGTCAGGACCGCAGGGCGATCCCCAGCAACCCCCGCCGGGCTCCCCTAGCCCGCAGGAGCTCCCGGGCATCCACGCCGAGAAGCCGACCGAGATCCCGTGGGCCGGGTGGAAGCAGATCCTCAAGCGGTCCTGGGCGGAGAACAAGGCGGACAACATGCCGATCATCGCCGGGGGTGTGGCGTTCTTCGGCTTTCTCTCGATCTTCCCCGGGCTGATCGCTCTGATCTCGATCTACGGCCTGATCGCCTCGCCCGAGACGGTGGCCCGACAGGTCGGGGACCTCTCGGCTCAGCTCCCTCGAGAGGCCGCGGACCTGATCGGGGAGCAGCTCAAGGCCATCGTGGCGAACAGCGGCGGAGCGCTCACCTTCAGCCTGGTGGTGTCAATCCTCGGCGCGCTCTGGAGCGCCTCGGGCGGCATGGGCAACCTCATCACCGCGGTCAACCTCGCCTACGACGAGGTGGAGACCCGGAACTTCGTCAAGCTCAAGGCGACCTCACTGCTGCTGACCCTCGGGGCAATCGTCTTCGTCCTCGTCACCTTCGGTCTCGTCGCTGTCGTCCCCGCCGTCCTCGACGCCCTGCCGCTGGGGATCGTCGGCACGATTCTCGCTCAGGTACTCCGCTGGACGCTCCTGCTCGCCGTGTTCGCCGGCTCCCTCGCCGTGCTGTACCGCGTCGCGCCCGACCGCGACTCACCTCAGTTCCGGTGGGTGAGCCTGGGCGCGGTCATCGTCACCATCATCTGGGCGCTGGTCAGCCTCGGCTTCAGCCTCTACGTCAACAACTTCGGGTCCTACGACAAGACCTACGGCGCCATCGCCGGCGTGATCGTGCTGATGCTCTGGCTCTACCTGACCTGCTACCTCGTCCTGCTCGGCGCGGAGATCAACTCGGAGGCCGAGCACCAGACCGCTGTCGACACGACTGAGGGCCAGCCGGAACCGATGGGCAAGCGCGGCGCCGAGATGGCCGACTCGCTCCCCGATCCGCCGGAGCCGACCAAGGAGTCCAAGCAGAGCGCCTGAGCAACGGACCGCTTGCCGACGTCAGCGCACGTGCGAGGGCACGAAAGGAGGCCGGACGACCTGCACGGGCTGCGGCCGGCCGCGGACGTCGACGGCGAGGGCTGCACCCTCGGCCACGCCGGCCGCGGTGTCGAGGAGCGCCAGCGCGATGCCCGTCCGCAACGTCGGGGAGAACGTCCCGCTGGTCACCTCCCCCACCCGGCCGCCGTCGGGGTCGAGCACCGCCATGCCGGGCCGCGGGATCCCGCGGCCCTCGGCACGCAGGCCCCACAGCACCCGGGCGGGCCCGGCCTCCTTCTCCGCGAGCAGCGCCGTCCGCCCCCAGAAGGCCGGCTTCCTCCAGCCGACCGCCCAGCCGGCCCGGGCCTGGTTCGGCGTGATGTCCCGCGACAGCTCGTGCCCGTGGAGCGGATAGCCCATCTCGGTGCGCAGCGTGTCCCGCGCCCCCAGCCCGCACGGCCGGATCCCCAGGTCCTGGCCGGCCTCGAGGACGGCGTCCCACAGATCGCCGGCGCGTTCGGCGTCCACCAGCAGCTCGTACCCGTGCTCGCCGGTGTAGCCCGTCCGGCACACCGTCACCTCGGCACCGCCGCGACCCGAGCCCGTCACGAACGACATGTACGACAGCTCCCCGGGCAGGCCGAGCAGCTCCAGCACCTGCAGCGATCGGGGGCCCTGGACGGCGAGGACGGCGACCTCGGCGTGCCGGTCGGTGACGCTCACCCCCGCCGGCGCCTCGGCAGCGAGCCTGGCCAGCACCTCCGCGGCGTTGGCCGCGTTCGGGACCAGCAGGACGTCGTCCGGCGCGTGCAGGTAGACGATCAGATCGTCGACAACGCCGCCGGCCTGCGGGTCGCCGTCGGGCAGGCAGCACAGCGTGTACTGCGCCTGCCCGGGGCCGATGCGGGAGAGGTCGTTGGACAGGCAGGCGTCGACCAGGGCAGCCGCACCGGGACCGCGGACGGTGCCCGTGCCGAGGTGGGAGACGTCGAACAACCCGACGCCCTCCCGGACGGCCGCGTGCTCGGCGAGCACCCCGCCGCCGGCGTACTCGATCGGCATGGACCAGCCGCTGAAGTCGGCGAGCTTGGCGCCCGCGGCGACGTGCCGGTCGTGGAGAGGAGAGGTTCGCGGGCTCACGGAGGGCACGCTAGCGGGGCCCTAGGATCGAGCGGTGCCGCCGACGATCACCGCCACCGACCACCCACTGGACAAGCTGACCGGGGACGCCGTCGTCGTCGCGGTGGGCAAGGGTCGGGACGGGCTGCTCCCCACGCCCGGCGCGGAGGCGGTGGACAGATTGCTCGGGGGCCGGCTCCTGCCTGCCCTCCTCGACCTCGGCGCCTGTGGCGCGGAGGACGAGGTCACCCGGCTGCCCTCCTTCGGCCAGGGGCCCTTCCCGGTCATCGCGGTGGCCGGGCTGGGAGCTCCCGACGCCGCGGCGACCTATCCAGCCGACGCGCTGCGTCGTGCCGCCGGAGCTGCCAGCCGGGCCCTCGGCGGCCGCCGATCGGTCGTCAGCCTGCTCGCGGCCGTCGGAGGCACCCCGGACGCCGAGCGGCTGCACGCGGTCGGTGAGGGACACCTGCTCGGCGCGTACGAATTCACCGCGTACAAGTCCGAGCTGCCGGCCGACCGGCCGGTGCCGCCGGCGGAGTTCACCGTCGTAGTGCCGGCCTCCGCCGCCGCGGAGGACGCCCTGCGCCGGGTGCGCGCCGTCGCCGACGCCGTGGCACTGGTCCGGGACCTGGTCAACACCCCGCCCAACGACCTGTTCCCCGCCGAGCTGGCCGCGCGTGGCGCCGCCGCCGGTGAGAAGGCCGGGCTCTCCGCCGAGATCCTTGACGAGGACGCGCTGGCCGCGGGCGGGTACGGCGGCATCCTCGCCGTCGGCGGTGGGTCGGCCCGCAAGCCGCGGCTGCTGCGGCTCACCTACTCCGGCAACGGCGCCCGCAAGAAGATCGCACTGGTCGGCAAGGGCATCACCTTCGACAGCGGCGGATTGTCGATCAAGCCGGCGCTGAAGATGGAGGACATGAAGAGCGACATGGCCGGCGCCGCCGCCGTGATCGCCACGGTGTGCCTCGTCGCCTCGCTCGAACTGCCGGTCAAGGTGACCGCCACCGTCCCGATCGCCGAGAACCTGCCCAGCGGCACCGCCTACCGCCCGGCCGACGTCGTGACGTTCCGCAACGGCAAGAAGGCCGAGATCACCAACACCGACGCCGAGGGGCGCGTGATCCTGGCCGACGCGCTCGCCCGGGCCGCGGAGGACCACCCGGACGTCCTCCTGGAAACCTCCACGCTCACCGGCGCTCAGCTCGTCGCGCTCGGGACGCGCACGGCGGGCGTCATGGGCACCGACTCGCTGCGGGACGCCGTCGTGGCGGCCGGCCGCCGGTGCGGCGAGGGCATGTGGCCGATGCCGCTGCCGGCCGAACTGCGCCGCGGCCTGGACTCTCCCATCGCCGACTTCGTCAACGCCAACCCCGACCGGATGGGCGGCATGCTCGTCGGCGGGCACTTCCTGGCCGAGTTCGTGCCGGACGGTCTGCCGTGGGCGCACATCGACATCGCGGGTCCCAGCTACAACACCGGAGCGGCATGGGGCTGCACGCCCAAGGGCGGTACCGGCGTGCCCGTCCGCACCCTGCTCGCCACCATAGAAGGCCTGCTCGAGGACTGAGGTCGAAACGCACTCTGTCGCGCCGAGTGGGCCCCGGAGGGGTCCGCGTAGGCGTGACGAAGCGGCTCAACGCGGCCGGGTGACGGCACCTGGCAGCGGTGCGATCCGGAGGATCGCAGTGTCATGACTGTTTCTGGCGGGCGCTCCAGTCGCGCATGCGCTGGGGATAGCCGGTGACCTGGGCGTCGTACACCGGGATCGTCAGCTCACGGGAGAGCCGGCGGGCGACGTCGGGGCCGTCGATCCGCCGACGCGTCCACTCGCCGTCGGCAGCGACGAGCACGATCGTGGTCTCGGTGACCGCCGTCCGCGGCTCCACGTAGCCCTCGACGCCTCGGCGGGTGGCCACGAACTGCTCCAGATGGGCGAGGTCCGCGCGCTGGGAGCCCCGGTCGAGGGTGCCTCTGCGGTCCCCGCCGGCCGGCCCGCCGCGACCTGCGCGACGGCCCCGGCGCAGCCGGTCGAACAGTCCCATGGTCGGCTCCCATCCCCTTGCGACCGGCGCCGGCTCCGGTCATGTCGAGTACGGGAAACGGTGTCCCCGGCCAGCCCGTTCCCGGAGTGGCAGGATGAGCGGTGGAACCCCGGCCCGCTCGATCGCGGGACGCCGACCACTGCATCGAGGAGCACCCGTGAGCGCACCGAACTCTCCCGCCGATCTGGTCATCCTCGGTGGTGGCTCCGGTGGTTACGCCGCCGCACTGCGGGCGGCCGAACTCGGCATGTCGGTCGTCCTCGTCGAGAAGGACAAGGTGGGCGGCACCTGCCTGCACCGCGGCTGCATCCCCACCAAGGCGCTGCTGCACGCCGGTGAGGTGGCCGACCTCGCCCGCGAGGGCGAGCAGTTCGGCGTCAAGACCTCGCTGGCCGGCATCGACATGGACGGCGTCAACACCTACAAGGACGGCGTGATCTCCAAGCTCTACAAGGGCCTCCAGGGCCTGATCAAGAGCCGGAAGATCACCTATGTCGAGGGCGAGGGGCGGCTGTCCTCCCCCACGGCGGTCGAGGTGAACGGCCAGACCTACGAGGGCCGCCACATCCTGCTGGCCACCGGCTCCTACGCGCGCAGCCTCCCGGGCCTCGACGTCGACGGCACGAAGGTGATCACCAGCGACCAGGCGCTGAACCTCGATCGCGTACCGGCCTCGGCGATCGTCCTGGGCGGTGGCGTCATCGGCTGCGAGTTCGCCAGCGCCTGGAAGTCCTTCGGTGTCGACGTGACGATCATCGAGGCGTTCCCGCACCTCGTGCCGCTGGAGGACGAGGCCTCCTCCAAGCTCCTGGAGCGGGCCTTCCGCCGTCGCAAGATCGCTTTCGAGTTGGGCAGCCGCTTTTCCGGTGTGCAGAACACGGAGAACGGCGTCAAGGTCTCCCTCGAGAACGGCAAGGAGTTCGAGGCCGAGCTGTTGCTCGTTGCCGTGGGCCGTGGTCCGGTCAGCCAGGGCCTCGGCTACGAGGAGGCCGGCGTGAAGATGGACCGCGGCTACGTGCTCGTCGACCAGTACTGCCAGACCAGCGTGCCGACCATCTCCGCCGTCGGTGACCTCATCCCGACCCTGCAGCTGGCTCACGTCGGATTCGGCGAGGGCATCCTGGTCGCCGAGCGTCTGGCCGGGCTCAACCCGGCCCCGATCGACTACGCCGGCGTCCCCCGCATCACCTACTCCGACCCCGAGGTCGCGTCGGTCGGCCTCACCGAGGCCCAGGCCAAGGAGAAGTACGGCGAGGTCAAGACGCTGGTCTACGACCTGGCCGGCAACGGTCGCAGCGCGATCCTCAAGACCACCGGCGCGGTCAAGCTCATCCAGGCCGTCGACGGCCCGATCGTCGGCGTCCACATGGTGGGCAGCCGGGTCGGCGAGCTCATCGCCGAGGCCCAGCTGATCTACAACTGGGAGGCCGAGGCCGACGACGTCGCCAGCCTCATCCACCCCCACCCGACGCAGAGCGAGGCGCTGGGCGAAGCTCACCTCGCCCTCGCCGGCAAGCCCCTGCACGCGCACAGCTGACCTGCCCTACCCCCTCCCCCGTCACGCGCCAGAAGGAGTCCTGCCCCGATGCCGACGTCCGTCACCATGCCCGCCCTGGGCGAGAGCGTCACCGAGGGCACGGTCACCCGCTGGCTCAAGCAGGAAGGGGAGCAGGTCGAGGCCGACGAGCCGCTCCTCGAAGTGTCGACCGACAAGGTCGACACCGAGATCCCGTCCCCGGCCGCCGGTGTGCTGACGAAGATCCTCGTGGCCGAGGACGAGACCGTGGAGGTCGGCGCCGAGCTGGCCGTCATCGGGGGCGGGGACGGTGGGGGCGGCGACGTCGCCTCCGCCGAGGACGCCGACACGACTCCGCAGACGCCCGACCAGCAGGTCGAGGACGCCGGCCCCGGATCGGCGGACGACGATCAGCCCGCCGCGCAGGAGGAGGCGCCCACGCCGGCGTCCGCTGACGGCGACTCCGGTGGTGGCGGCGGGGACGGCACGCCGGTGACCATGCCTGCCCTCGGCGAGAGCGTCACCGAAGGCACCGTCACCCGGTGGCTCAAGGCCGTCGGCGACGAGGTGGCCGCCGACGAGCCCCTGCTCGAGGTCTCCACCGACAAGGTCGATACCGAGATCCCCTCACCCGTGAGCGGCACGCTGTTGGAGATCACGGTCAACGAGGACGAGACCGTCGACGTCGGCGCCCAACTCGCCGTGATCGGCAGCGGGGGCGGAGGCGCCGCCGCGCCGGCCGCGCCGAAGCAGGAGGCCCCCAAGCAGGAAGCGCCGAAACAGGAAATGCCGAAGCAGGAGGCTCCGGCGCCGCAGCAGCCGACGGCCGAGCGCGCCAAGCCTGACTCGGAGCAGCCCGGCGGTGACTACGGCTCCAGCGGCGCCCTGCCCAACCAGTCGCCCACCTCGGAACCGGCGCCCTTGGTGGCACCGCAGACAGGAGGCGCGGCGCAGCCCTCAGGGGGCGACGGGAGCGGCAGCTACGTCACCCCCCTCGTCCGCCGGCTGGCCAGCGACAAGGGGGTGGACCTCGCCTCCGTGTCCGGAACCGGCGTGGGTGGCCGCATCCGGAAGCAGGACGTCCTCGCCGCGGCCGAGAAGGCAGCCGCACCGGCCGAGGAGCCGGCACCGGCCGCCACCGCTCCGGCCGGCCGCGCCCCCTCGCCGGCCGCCACGCCTGACACCTCGGTGCGTGGGCGGACCGAGAAGCTGTCCAGGCTCCGGGCCGTCATCGCCCGCCGGATGGTCGAGTCGTTGCAGGTCAGCGCCCAGCTGACGACGGTCGTGGAAGCCGACGTCACCAAGATCGCGCGGCTGAGGCAGCAGGCGAAGGGTGCCTTCGAGAGCCGGGAGGGCGTCAAGCTCTCCTTCCTCCCCTTCTTCGCGAAGGCCGCCATCGAGGCGCTGAAGGCACACCCGTCGGTGAACTCCTCGATCGACCAGGAAGCCGGCACCGTCACCTATCACGACACCGAGAACCTCGGCATCGCGGTGGACACCGAGCGCGGGCTGCTCGTGCCGGTCATCCACGAGGCCGGTGACCTCAGCCTGGGAGGAATCGCCCGGAAGATCGCCGACCTGGCGGAACGCACCCGCACGAACAAGATCACCCCGGACGAGTTGGGCGGCGGCACCTTCACGCTGACCAACACCGGCAGCCGGGGGGCGCTGTTCGACACGCCGATCATCAACCAGCCGCAGGTGGCCATCCTCGGCGTCGGTTCGGTGGTGAAGCGCCCCGTGGTGGTCCAGGACCCGGAGCTGGGCGAGGTCATCGCCATCCGCTCCATGGTGTACCTGGCCCTGACCTACGACCACCGCATCGTCGACGGCGCCGACGCGGCCCGATTCCTCACCACGGTGCGGGAGCGGCTCGAGGCCGGCCAGTTCTCCGGCGAGCTCGGTCTGGCCTGACCTTCGCCGGATCAGGGCCTCGGCGACCGCCGGGGCCCTGATCGCGGTCGTGCTCCTCCCGGGTTCGCCGGGGGGATCTGCACCAGCGGGAGGCGCAGCACATGAAGATCGCCGTCACCGGGGCCTCGGGCCTCATCGGGCGGGCGCTGGTCGAGGCGCTGCGCTCCGACGGCCACGAGGTGCTCAGGCTCGTGCGCCGCACCCCTCGCACGGCGGACGAACACCGCTGGGACCCCCAGCACCGCCGGATCAACTCGGCGCTGCTCGTCGACGTCGATGCAGTGGTCAACCTGGCCGGGGAGCCGATCCGCCCGCGGCCCTTCACGCGCGCCTACAAGGAGCGGCTGCTCGCCAGTCGCCTGGACGGCACCGTCACCGTCAGTGAGGCGCTGGCGGCGGTGGCCGCCCAGGACCCGGGCAGGCGGCGGGTGCTGCTGTCGGCATCGGCCGTGGGCTACTACGGCGACACCGGCGACCGACCGGTCGACGAGGGCGCACCGCCCGGCACCGACTTCCTGGCCGGCCTCTGCGCTCGCTGGGAGGCGGCCACCGCACCGGCCGAAGAGGCCGGCGTGCGGGTGGTACTGCTGCGCACGGGCCTGGTGATCGGACGTGGCGCCATGCTCATGAAGGTGCTCGGACTGCTGTTCCGGGCAGGGCTCGGCGGCCGGATCGGCTCGGGTAGGCAGTACTGGCCCTGGATCAGCCTGCAGGACGAGGTCGACGCCATCCGTTTCCTGCTCACCTCCGACGTCTCGGGGCCGGTGAACCTGACAGGTCCCGCGCCGGTCACCAACGCCGAGTTCACCCGCGAACTGGGCCGCGTCGTCCGCCGGCCAACGGTCCTCGCGGTGCCCGGCTTCGCCATCTCGGCGGCGCTGGGCGAGTTCGCCCGGTCCAGCATCCTGGGCGGCCAGCGCGCGGACTCGTCGAAGTTGAGCGCAGCGGGGTTCGCCTTCACGCACACCCGGCTGGACGAAGCCCTCCGGACGGCGCTCGGCCGCCCCTGAACGCCGGGCGCGCCCGTTCAGCCCGAGCGCTCCGCACCCTCGATCCGCCAGCCCTCCGGTGTCCGGAGCAGGACCATCCGGACGGCCGTCTCAGGACGCCCGGGCGCTCCCCGCAACGCCGGTCCGCCTGCCGAATCGGAGGGGACGACCTCGTAGTCCGGCCAGCGGTCGACCAGGTCCAGCACCGCCCGGTCCCCTCGAACGCTCGCGCCGGTGACCGCAACGACGGCAGGAGCGAAGCCCCGCAGCTCCTGCCCCGCGGCGGCCAGCGCCCGGGCGTGCTCCGCGTCGGCGGCGAGCTGAGGACTGCCGGGCGAGTACACGTCGCCGAGCAGGTCGGGGGTGGCAGCGGCGAAGGACCGCGCCCTCCGTGCGTACAGCTCCTCGATCAGCGGCCGCCAGTCAGCCGCTGACGCGGGTGTCCCGACCTGATCCGCCGCTCCGGTTCCGGTCGCCACACTCCCGTCCGGCACGCTCCCGTCCGGCACGTTCCCGTCCGGCGGCGTTCCCGGCCGGGTCGCCGGCGCGGCAGCCGTCGGGAACTGGCGCGCGTTGCTCCCGGGTTCAGCCGCGTCGGCCCAACGCAGGCCCGACCACACCAGCCCGGCCAGGCCGGCTCCCACGAGCGCCACCATCGCCGCCCGGCCGACTGCGGAGCGGGCCCGGGTCCGCAGCCACAGCCGCGCGGCATCCCTGTGCGCCTGCGTCCTCGTGGCCGGGAGGACCACGGCAGGTGCCGGGCGTGGCCGACGTCCGGGCACTTGATGGGTCAGTTCCGTACGTGGTCCACCACGGGCGAGTTCGGCGTCCGGAACGCCGGCCACCGGCAGCCGTACCGGCTCCGGCCGGCAGGCGTGCCGCAGGTCCAGAGCGAACGCCGCCGCCGTGCCCCGGTGGTGCGGGTCGGCGCTCAGCCCCCGGGCGATCACCTCCACCAAGTCTGCCGGAGCCTCAGGGGCCAGCTCGGCGAGGTCGGGTAGCAGGCCGGCCGCGGCGACGTCGAGGACGTCGCCCGGAGTGGCCGCGTTCCACGGTGCGATGCCGGTGAGTGCGTGGAAGGCGGCGGCCGCCACGCCGAAGACGTCCGACGCCGGACCCGGTGCCCCGCCGCGGGCCACGGTGGGGTCCACGTAGGCGGGGGTCACCTCCCCGGCGGACGTCTCGCCGAGGACGCGCGCGACGCCGAGGTCGGTCAGGACCGGCCGGCCCTCGGCGGTGAACACGATGTTCCCGGAGACAGGTCCCCGTGGACGACCCCGTTCCGGTGCGCATGCGCCAGGGCCGCCGCCACCGGGGCGATCGCCGTCACCACCTCGCCGGGACGAAGCCGGCTCCGCCGGGCCAGTAGCGCCGCCAGACTCCCTCCGGCCAGCAACTCGAGGACCAGTGCCACCCGGGCCTCCCCGCCGCGGCGGGGTTGGTGGACGACCTCGACGAGCCGGACCAGGTGGGGGTGATCCAGGGCTCCCAGCAGCGCCGCCTCCCGGGCCTGCCGCTCCGGGTCCCCGGCCACCAGCACCTTGACGGCGACGGGCGCGCCGCCCCGGCGGGGCACGGCCCGCCAGACCTCGCCCGACCCGCCCCGGCCGAGAAGGGACTCCATCGTGTTGCCGGGGACGAGGGGTGGTTCGGCGGACCCTGGAGCCCCCGACGGCACGGCAGCGGACATGCCGCGACCGTAGGACGAGCAGGCCGACGCCCGCCTCGGTTGTCCACAGGCCAGGTCCTGTGCACACGGGATGAAAGCGAGGAGGTTGCTGAGACGTGTGCGACGAAGGGACGACAACAATTCTTCCGGCACGGCGGTGGTCGCGGTCCCACGACAGTGGCCTTCTTACGGTCGGACGATGCACCCGGACCGAGCACAGTCCCGTCCCGCCGATCGCGTCTGCGACTCCGACCGCGTTCGGTACCTCCACCTCGTCGCCGCGGCCCGCGCGACCGCCGTCCGTCCCGCGAGCGTCGAGCAGGTCGCCGACATCGTCCGGGTCACCGTCGACGACGAGGTCGACACGGCTACCTTCGCCGCCATCGTCACCGACGTCGCGTCCGAGGCCCTCCGCCCCCGCTGAGGAGCGCCCGGCCGGGAACCGCCGTCCTGGCTACGCTGCGACGATGCCCTTGCCGGAACGCGCCGAGGTCGTGGTGGTCGGGGCGGGACTCGCCGGCCTCTTCGCTGCCTGGCGATTGCGGCCCGCCGGCTGTGACGTGCACGTGGTCGAAGCCGGCGGGCACGCCGGAGGGCGGCTGGCCACGGAGCGCATCGACGCCTTCGTCATCGACCGCGGCTTCCAGGTCCTCAACACCGGCTGTCCCCGGGGAGCCGATCTTGATCTCCACTCACTGGAGCTCGGCTGGTTTGCCAGCGGGGCGGTGGTCCGGAGCGGCAACCGCACGCACCGGGTAGGCGATCCCCGCCGGCTTCCGTCGACGGTTCTCGACACCCTCACCGCGCCACTGGGCAGCGTCCGGGAGAAGGCGGCCCTCGCGGCCTTCTCGGTCCGGGCGGCCTACAGTCCCGTATCGGCCCTCATGCGGCGCAGCGAGCGCAGTGCGGAGCGGTCTCTGCGGGACGCGGGTGTGGGCGGCGCCGCGATGGAACGGTTCCTCCGGCCGTCCCTGGCCGGCGTCCTGCTCGAGTCGGAGCTCGCCACCTCAAGTCGGTACCTCGATCTGCTCTGGCGATGCTTCGTCCGCGGCGGGATCGGCCTGCCTGCAGCAGGCATGAAGGCTGTCGGTGCGCAGCTCGCGCGACGCGTCGAGGCCCACCGCCTGCACCTCGGCGTCCGCGTGCGGACGGTCGTCGCCGGATCGGTCACCACCGATCAGGGAGTGTGCCGCGCCGACGCCGTGGTCGTGGCCACCGATCCGGACACGGCGACCGAGCTGTTGCCGGCGATCGAGGCATCGGCTCTCCGCCGGGTGACGACGCACTTTCACGTGCTCCCGGCTTCCCCCTGGGTGCAGCCGCTCATCGTGCTGGGACAACCGGGAGGCCGGCTGGCCAACTCGGTCGTCGTCTCGGACGCGCAGCCGCGCTACAGCCCCGACCAGCGAGCCCTGGTGTCGAGCTCGACGCTCGAGCCCACGCGCGAGGGCGCCGTCCGCAACGAGGTGGCCGCGGCCCACGGGGTCTCACCGTCCGACCTCCAGCACCTGACGACGGTGACCGTCGCGCACGCCCAGCCGGCCGCCCTGCCGCCTCTGCAGCTACGCCGGCCGGTCGACCTCGGCGACGGGCTCCAGGGCGCGATGGCCAGTGGAGCGCGGACCGCCCGCGCCGTCATGCGCCGGCTGCGCCCGACAGCCGCCGTTCCTGGAGCCGCCTGATGCCCGCGTCCGCCCCCATAATCCTGGCCACCAGCATGGGTTTCGCCAGCCGGCACCGAGGACCATACGACTGGCGTCCCGGACCGGTCTTCGACCTCGCCTTCGAGCTCGCCGGCGTGTCCGACCGACCCCGCCTCTGCTATCTCGGGACCGCCACGGGCGACGACCCGGCGCGGATCGCCGGCTTCTACGGGGCCTTCGCCGGCAGTCCGGTCCAGGTGAGCCACCTGAGCCTGTTCCCCATGCCCACCGTGAACGACGTCCGGGCGCACCTGCTGCGGCAGGACGTGATCTGGGTCGGCGGGGGCAGCGTGGCCAACCTCCTCGCCGTCTGGCGGGTGCACGGCCTGGACGAGGTGTTCGCCGAGTGCTGGCGCGCCGGCGTGGTCCTGGCCGGGGTGTCCGCGGGGTCGCTGTGCTGGCACGTCGGCGGCACCACCGACTCGTTCGGCCCCGACCTGCGTCCGGTCACCGATGGCCTGGGACTCCTTCCCACCTCGAACGGCGTCCACTACGACTCCGAGGAGCAGCGTCGCCCGCTGTACCACCGGCTGGTGGCCGACGGCACGCTCCCGGCCGGTCATGCCACCGACGACGGCGTCGGGCTGCTCTACCGCGGCACCGAGCTGGTCGAGGCCGTCGCCGACCGGGCCGACGCCGCCGCCTACCGGGTGGAGCGGGGTCCGGACGGCGCGGCGGTCGAGACCCGGCTGGAGCCGCGGCGACTCGCCGGCGCACGCGCCTAGGCTGGGAGCGTGGCAGAGCTGGAGATCGTGCGGGCGGGGCTCGTCCCCTACGAGGACGCCTGGGCGCGGCAGCGCGAGCTGCACGCCCGCCGGGTGGCCGACGAGGGGCCGGACACGTTGCTGCTGCTCGAGCACCCGTCGGTCTACACGGCCGGACGGCGCACCGCGGCGCACGAGCGGCCCTTCGACGGGACACCGGTCATCGACGTCGACCGCGGCGGCAAGATCACCTGGCACGGTCCCGGCCAGCTGGTCGGCTATCCGATCGTCGCGCTGCCCGACCCGGTGGACGTGGTCGCCTACGTCCGGCGACTCGAGGACGCGCTGATCGAGGTCTGTGCCGGCTTCGGGCTGGCCACCGGCCGGGTCGAGGGACGCAGCGGTGTCTGGGTGGCGGCCGACGGCCCCGGCGGCGCGGCGCGGCCGGAGCGCAAGGTCGCCGCCATCGGGGTCCGCGTCGCCCGCGGCGTCACCATGCACGGCTTCGCGCTCAACTGCGACCCGGACATGACGGCGTTCAGCAACATGATCCCGTGCGGGATCCCGGACGCGGGTGTCACCTCGCTGTCAGCAGAGCTGGGTCGCGACGTCCCGGTTGCCGAGGCGATGGAGCCGGTCGAGAAGGCGATGCGCCGCGTGCTGGCCTTCGAATCGGCCGCGGCCCACTGACGCCGGTGCCGGCACTGCCCCACAGCACCTACGTCAGCCTGACCACGTTCCGGCGCACCGGTGTGCCGGTGTCCACACCGGTGTGGGCGGCTCCCGACGGCGACTCTCTCGTCGTCTGGACCCGGGCCGACGCAGGTCTTGGTGAAGAGGCTCCGGCACACCTCCCGGGTGACGGTCGCCCCCGACTTCCGCGGGCGGGTCGAGGGCCCTGCGATCGACGCGGTCGCCGAGTTCGTCGCTGACGAGGACTGGCCGTCGGCGCTGGCCGCGCTGCGCCGCGCCTACGGTCTGCGCTTTCAGCTGGGCCACACCACCGCGCGGCTGCGGCACCGGCTGATGCGGTGAGACGGCGAACGCCACGAGATCCTGGGGATCCGTCCCGCCTGACGACGTCGCGCCGAGCGGGTCCAGCTGTCGTCCGTGAGGACGACGCCGTCATCGGTCAGCCGAGGACGAAGTTGATCAACCGGCCGGGGACGGCGACGACGCGGCGCACGGTCGCGCCCTCCAGCCAGCCCGCGATCTTCTCGTCGCGGCGCGCGGCCTCCTCCAGGATCGCGGCGTCGGCGCCGGCGGGCACGGTGACCGAACTGCGTACCTTGCCGTTGACCTGGACGGGCACCTGCACGGTGTCCTCCACGAGCCACCGCTCGTCGGCCACTGGGAACGGCGCCCAGGCCAGCGACTCGGCGTGCCCCAGCCGCGACCACAGCTCCTCGGCCAGGTGCGGGGCCAGCGGGGCGACCATCAGCACCAGCGGCTCCACGACCGCGCGCGGCACCGGCTTGTCCACCCCGTACACGGCGGTGAGGTGGTTGGTCAGCTCGGTGATCCGGGCGATCGCGATGTTGAAGCGCAGCGTGCCTAACCCGTCGCGCACGCCGGCGATCGTGCGGTGCAGCGCCCGCAGGGTGTCCTCGCCGGGCTCGTCGTCGGCGGCCCGCACGACGCCGCTGTCCTCGTCCACGACCACGCGCCAGATCCGCTGCAGCAGCCGCTGCGAGCCGACGACGGCCTTGGTCTCCCAGGGGCGGGACTGGTCCAGCGGACCGGTCGACATCTCGTACACCCGGAACGTGTCGGCCCCGAAGGCGCCGATCATCTCGTCCGGCGTGACCATGTTCTTGAGGCTCTTGCCGATCTTCCCGTACTCGCGGTTGACCGGCTTGCCCTCGTGGAAGAACCCCCCGTCCCTCTCCTCCACCTCCGCCGCGGGCACGTAGAACCCCCGCTCGTCGGTGTAGGCGTAGGCGGAGATGTAGCCCTGGTTGACCAGCCGGCGGAACGGCTCCTCGCTGGAGACGTGGCCCAGGTCGTGCAGCACCTTGTGCCAGAAGCGGGCGTAGAGCAGGTGCAGCACCGCGTGCTCCACCCCGCCCACGTAGAGGTCCACGCCGCCGACGTCACCGGGCGAGCGGGGGCCCAGCCAGTACCGCTCCAGTTCCGGGTCGACCATGCGCTCGTCGTCGCCAGGGTCCAGGTAGCGCAGGTGGTACCAGCACGAGCCGGCCCAGTTGGGCATCGTGTTGGTCTCGCGGCGGTACTTCTTGGGCCCGTCGCCCAGATCCAGCTCGACCGTCGTCCACTCGCTGGCGCGCGACAGCGGCGGCTCGGGGGCGGATTCCGCGTCGTCGTCGGCGAAGGTCTTGGGCGAGTAGTCGTCCACCTCGGGCAACAGGACCGGCAGCATCGAATCCGGGACGGCGACCGGCAGGTCGTTCTCGTCGTAGACGATCGGGAACGGCTCGCCCCAGTAGCGCTGCCGGCTGAACAGCCAGTCGCGCAGCTTGTAGGTGGTGGTGGCCTCGCCGCAGCTGTGCTGGACCAGCCAGTCGGTGAGCGTGGCGATCGCGGTGGCCTTGTCCAGCCCGTCCAGCGAGACCTCGTCATTGGATGAATTGATCATGGGTCCGGCACCGGTCCAGGCCCCGCCGTCGAAGCCGTCGGGCGGCTGAACCGTGCGGACCACGGGCAGTCCGAAGGCCTCGGCGAACTCCCAGTCGCGCGTGTCCTCGCCCGGGACCGCCATGATTGCGCCGGTTCCGTAACCGGTCAGCACGTAGTCGGCGATGAAGACGGGCAGCTCCCGACCGTTCACCGGGTTGGTCGCGTTCACGCCCAGCCAGACGCCGGTCTTCTCCCGGCCCTCGGCCTGCCGGTCCAGCTCGGAGCGGCGTGAGGCCTGCCTCTGGTAGGCGGCGACGGCCTCGGCCGGCGTGGCGGCGCCGCCGGTCCAGCGGGGGTCGGCGCCGTCGGGCCAGGCCGCCGCGGTCAGGGCGGCGACCAGCGGATGCTCCGGCGCCAGCACCATGTACGTCGCGCCGAAGAGCGTGTCCGGACGAGTGGTGAAGACCTCGATGGCCTCGTTCGCTGCGTCATCCGCCCGCCCCGCCACCCCGACGGAGAACCGGATACGGGCGCCGGTGGACCGGCCGATCCAGTTGCGCTGCATCATCTTCAGCGACTCGGGCCAGTCCATGCGGTCCAGGTCGGTGAGCAGCCGGTCGGCGTAAGCGGTGATCCGCATCATCCACTGGGTCAGGGGACGGCGGAACACCGGAAAGTTGCCCCGCTCGGAGCGCCCGTCGGCGGTGACCTCCTCGTTCGACAGCACCGTGCCCAGCCCCGGGCACCAGTTCACCGGGGCCTCGTTCAGGTAGGCCAGCCGGTGGGCGTCGACCACCTCGCGGCGTGCCAACGGGTCCAGCTCCCCCCACGGGCGGCCCGACGGGTTCGTCCCGGGTGCGGGTGTGCGGGTCCCGGCGTCCAGCTCGGCGACGAGCTCCTCGATCGGCCGGGCCTTCCCGGCGTCCGGGTCGAACCAGGAGCCGAAGATCTGCAGGAAGATCCACTGCGTCCACCGGTAGTACCCGGGATCTATGGTGGCGAAGGTGCGGCGCCGGTCGTGGTCGACACCCAGCCGGCGCAGCTGGGCCGAGATCGCCGCGATGTTGGCCTCAGTGGTGACCCGGGGATGCTGCCCCGTCTGGACGGCGTACTGCTCGGCAGGCAGGCCGAAGGCGTCGTACCCCATGGGGTGCAGCACGTTGTGCCCGTCCATGCGCAGGAACCGGCTGGTGACATCGGTACCCAGGTAGCCCAGCGGGTGGCCGACGTGCAGCCCCGCACCCGACGGGTAGGGAAACATGTCCATCAAGTACGCCTTTGGGCGGTCGGCGACGCGGTCGAAGCCCTCGCTCAGCCGGCCGACGGGGTTGGGCGTGGCAAAGGCGCCCTCGTCGTCCCACCGGTCCTGCCAGGCCAACTCGATCTGCTGGGCCAGCGACGGCGTGTACCGGTGCGGGGGGACGCCGTCGGCCGTCGGGTCGCTGCTCGGCTGGCTGGCCGTCTGGCTCATGCTCGGTGCTCCCGGGGTCTCTGGTGCGCTCGTACCGGCGGCGGGCAGAAAAAAACCCCTCACGCATGGAGGGGTCGCCGTGCTGCGAGAGACGTCTCAGGTCAGCACGGCCGGAGAAGCAGGAGCCGCCCGGTCACGG
>JALYMS010000091.1 GCA_030773535.1 Actinomycetota bacterium
AGGGGATCGCCCCCAGCGCGGCCGGTGCGACGACCGGCGCGTCGAAGCAGATCGAGCACCACCGGCACGGCGACGACCGGCACGAGCACTCCAGCGCTCGCGGCAAGAGCAAGACCTGACCGTCCGGCGGGCGGACCGCCCGCGGTCCTCGGCGTCAGACCTCGCTGACCTCGAAGATCCGTGTCGGGGCCACGAACTCCTCCTGGGCCTCGACCAGCAGGATCTCGCGGGCGTCGGCGTCCTCGGTGCGCTGCAGCAGACCGAACACCGACGCGGACGCCCGGCCGAGCGCCTCGGCGGCTGAGCGGGTGTCCAGCCAGTGGGCCAGGAACAGTGCCGCGATCGCGTCACCCGCGCCGTTCACCGAGACGCCCAGCCGCGGCGTGCGCACGCGGAAGTGCCGCCCGCCTTCCGACGCCAGCAGGTCCAGGGCGTCGCCCGGGGTGTCATCGGTGACCAGCGACGTCGTCAGCACCACCCGGGGGCCGAGGTCGTGGACTGCGGCGACCGCTTCCTTGACCTGGCCCAGTGACCGCGTGGTCAGCCCCGACAGCAGGTCGAGCTCGAAGTGGTTGGGCGTGACCACGTCGGCGGCCGGCACCGCGACCTCGCGGAGGAACTCCTCGATGCCCGGCCGGACGAACACGCCGCGGCCCACGTCACCGATCACCGGGTCGCAGCAGTAGACGGCATCGGCGTTCGCCGCGCGCACCTGCTGCACGGTCCCGACGACGGCGTGGCCGATGTCCGCCGAGCCGAGATACCCGGAGAGGACGGCGTCGCAGCGGCCGAGCACGCCCCGCTCCGCGATGCCCTGCACGACCTCCTCGATCGCCTGGCCGTCGAACACGCGGCCGCGCCACTCCCCGTAGCCGGTGTGGTTGGAGAACTGCACGGTGTGCACCGGCCAGACCTCGATGCCCAGGCGCTGGAGCGGGAACACCGCTGAGGAGTTCCCGACGTGCCCGTAGGCGACGTGGGACTGGATCGACAGGACGCTGACCACGCGGCAACCGTGGCACAGGCCGGCCGGGGACCTCCCCGGGGCCGCGCCCTCAGGCGGCTCGGGGCGCGACCGGCGGAGAGAACAGCGCGGCCTCACCGCCGGCGAGCAGGACGCCCGCGGCGTTCAGTGCGGCGTCCACCGGACAGACCACCCGGCCCAGGGGCAGCAACCACTGGAGCAGCTCGATGCCGACGGCCACGGCGACCGCCGCGGCGGCGAGCCGGCGCGGGGAGACGAGCGCCGGCCAGCGGATCCCCACCAGCACGGCGAGGGGCGCCAGTCGCGGCCGGGACCGGAGCCAAGAAGACCCATCGCACCTGGGACCGCGTCCTGGTCAGCGCCTTCCTGGCCGGCGCCTACATCGCCTTCGGCGCGCTGGTGGCCATCACGGTGTCCTCGGGGCTGGACCCCGACACCTCGGGGACGTTGCCCACCCTGTTCATGGGGGCGGCCTTGATCCTCGGGCTGGTGCTGGTCCTCATCGCCGGCTCGGATCTCGCGACCGGCAACATGATGCTTGTGCCGCTGAGCGCCATGCGCGGCAAGATCGACGTCGGCGACGTCGTCAAGAACCTCACCCTGGTGCTGCTCGGCAACCTGCTGGGGGCTCATCGGCGATGCGGGAGCCGAGGGCAGCTCACTCCTGACCTACGAGCGCCTGGCCGAGATCACCGAGGGCAAGGCGACCGGCCACACCGCCTGGGAGACGTTCCTGCGCGGTGTCGGCTGCAACTGGCTGGTCTGCCTCGCGGTGTGGATGTCGCTGGCGGCCCCCTCGGTCTCGGGCAAGGTCCTGGCGATCTTCTTCCCCGTGATGGCGTTCGTGGCGATGGGCTTCGACCAGGTCGTTGCCAACATGTTCTTCGTCCCGGCGGGGATCTTCGCCGGCGTTCCCGGGGTCGGGTGGGACGACGCCCTGTGGAACTGGCTCCTGGCGGGCGCGGGCAATTTGGTCGGTGCCGTCGTCTTCGTGTCGACGTCCTACTGGTACCTGTTCCTCAAGGACACGCCTGACGGGGATGCGTCGTCGGCGGCAGCGAAGTCCGAGCCGGCCGAGCGCGCCTGAGCTGCCTCGGTTCGCAGCCGGTACCGGGCCGTGACATCGTGCGACCCGGGGTGGACGTGCCGGCCCCTCGGACCGGTCCGGGAGGCCCGCATGAATTCCGTGACAGACCGGCTGCGCTTCCTGCGCGCCTTCGTCGCTCACCCGCGGCAGGTCGGCGCCGTCCTGCCCACCTCGCGCAGCGCCGTGCGGGACATGCTCGACCTGGGCGACGTGCCGGGCGCCGACCTCGTTGTCGAGCTCGGTGCCGGGACGGGGAGCCAGACCGCCGAGGTGCTGGCCCGCATGAGGCCCGACGCCCGGCTGGTCGCCCTGGAGATCGACCGCAGGCTCGCCGAGCTGCTGACCAAGCGCTTCGACGACCCTCGTCTGCAGGTCGTCTGCGACTCCGCGGAGAACCTGCACGACCACCTGGACGGGGCGAAGGCCGACGTCCTGGTGTGCGCCCTGCCGTTCACCTCGTTCGAGCCGGACCTGCGGCGGCGCATGCTGGAGGAGCTGCCCCGGGCGCTCGCGCCGCGCGGCGTCGCCCTGATCATCCAGTACTCGCCGCTCATCCAGGCGGAGCTGCGCCGGCTCTTCCCCACGGTGCGCCGTCGCCTGTCGGTGCTGAACGTGCCGCCGGCGTTCCTCTACGCCTGCTCGCTGGACGCCCCGGCTCCCGGCCGCTAGTTCTCAGGAACCGGTCTCGCGGGCGAGGTGGTCCCGCAGGCGGCGGCCACCATGCGGTGGTCCTCCACCTGGGGCAGTCCCGAGACGACGACGACGCCCACCGGACCGACCGACCGAACCAGGATCGGGAACGCGCCTCCGTGGGCGACGTAGCGGCGCGGGTCGAGGCCGAACATCTCCTCGACCGTGCTGCCCGCCTCCTGCGCCAGCGCGCGCATGTACAGCGAGCTGTGGCCGAACCGGTCGACGACGCGGGACTTGCGTTCGATCCACGCGTCGTTGTCCGGGCTCGTGCCCGGCAGCGCGGCGTGGAACAGCCGGTGGCCGTTCCGGGAGATGCCCACCGCGACCGGCGCGCCCCGGCGGCGCGCGGTGGACACGAGCGCGCTGCCCAGCGCCCACGCGTCGTCGTTGTGGAAGCCCCCGAAGCGGAGCTCCTCCTCTTCGGCGGCCAGTTCGGCGAGGGACGGCTGCGGGTCGGCCATGCCGACTTGTCCTACCGGTCGGCGCGCCGACCCGGCCACCCGGGTCCGTCGGGTGGACGGGCGGCAGTACGGCGAAGTGACGACCCGTTCGCCCAGAGTTCGAGGACGAGCAGGTCTTTTTGCCGCCGCCGTGGGTGCTCACCCGGAGGCGTCATCCCCGAAGACCTGGAGGACGACGTGGGCGCCGCGGGCGATCACCGAGCCGGGCAGCAGGAGTTGGGCGCCTGGCTGATGGACCGAGTCTTCGATCGGGGTCACGCCTCAGGTCCCAACCGCTCTCACGCGCCGGAATGCTGCGTCATGCACCCATGTAGTCGGTCATGGCGCCCATGGCCCGGAAGGCGACGCCGAGCTGGTGTCCGCGTCGACCACTGACGGAGCGGGAACGGCCGGGCCGGGAGATGGTGGGCATCTCGGTCCGGGGGGAGGCGTCAGGAATGAGAAGGGTCGCGATCGCCTGTCAGGGCGGCGGCAGCCACACCGCGTTCACCGGCGGTGCGCTGCAGCGGCTGCTGGCCGACGGAGACCACAGGATCGTGGCCCTGTCCGGCACCTCGGGTGGCGCGGTGTGTGCCCTGCTGGCCTGGTACGGCCTGTTGACCGGCGGGGCGGCCGAGGCCGCCCGGCTGCTGGAGCGCTTCTGGCGAGCCAACGCGGCCACCACGCTGAGCGAAAAGGCGGCGAACGCCTGGCTGGTCGGTCTGGCCCGGCTGGAGGGCAGGGTCTCGCTCCCGACGGTGAGCCCCTACGTCTACCCGGACCTCGCCGGCGCCGCCTTCACCGATCTGCTGACCCGCCACGTCGACGTCGATCGGCTGGCCCGGCTCCAGGAGTCCCCACCGGAGGACCAGCCGCTGCTGCTCCTCGGCGCCTCGGACGTCCTCACCGGCGACTTCAAGGCCTTCTCCAGCCGGCGCCAGGAGATCACCGTGAACGCCGTGCTGGCCTCGGCGGCCGTTCCGCTGCTCTTCCGCGCCGTGGAGGAGAAGGGCCGGTACTACTGGGACGGGCTGTTCAGCCAGAACCCGCCGGTGCGCGACCTCCCCGAGGCCGGCCCGGAGGACATCTGGGTGATCCGGATCAACCCGCGCGCCCGGTCCACCGAGCCGAAGAGCGTGGGCGACATCGCGGACCGGCGGAACGAGCTGGCCGGCAACCTCTCCCTGGAGCAGGAGCTGCACTTCATCCGCAAGGTCAACGAGTGGGCGGACCGTCTCGGCGCCCCGTACCGGCGCATCGAAATCCGTGAGATGACGCTGGACCTAGACCTGGACGTGGCCAGCAAGCTGGACCGCAGTCCGGCGTTCATCCGCCGGCTGTTCGAGGCGGGGCGGGAGCAGGCGGACAGCTTCCTGGCCGGACTCGGCTGACGGCAGGCGAGGACCGCCACCCCGATGGCCGCCCAGTTGCGCGAGCCGTTCTCAGGCGTCGACGACCACCGGGATGACCATCGGGCTGCGCCGGTAGGTCCGGTGGGCCCAGTTGCCCACGGCCCGCGAGATCAGCTGCTCCAGCTGGATGGCGCTGCCCACGCCCTCGTCCGCCGCCCGGGCCAGGGCCTGCTCGATCAGCGGCACGACCTCCTTGAAGGTGGCGTCGTCATGGACGAAGCCGCGGGCCAGGAAGTCCGGTGGCTCGACCAGCCGGCCGGTGTCGGCGTCGACGATCGCCACGACGGTGACCACGCCCTCCTCGGCCAGGTTCCGCCGGTCCTTGAGCGAGGCCTCGGTGGCGCCGCCGACGGTCATGCCGTCGACGTAGACGTTCCCGGCCGGCACCTTCCCGGTGATCGACACCCGGCCGTCGACGAGGTCGACCGCGACGCCGTCCTCGGCGATGACGACTCCCTTGGGATGGACCCCGGTGCGGGTCGCCAGGTCGCCGTTGGCGCGCAGGTGCCGCCACTCGCCGTGCACCGGCATCACGTTGCGCGGGCGGACGATGTTGTAGCAGTAGACGAGCTCGCCGGCGCTGGCGTGCCCGGAGACGTGCACCTTCGCGTTGCCCTTGTGCACGACGTTGGCGCCCCACCGGGTCAGCTCGTTGATGACCCGGTAGATGGCGTTCTCGTTGCCGGGGATGAGCGAGCTGGCCAGCAGCACGGTGTCGCCCTCGGTGATCCGGATGACGTGGTCGCGGTTGGCCATCCGGGACAGCGCCGCCATCGGCTCGCCCTGGGAGCCGGTGCAGATGAGGCACACCTGGTTCGCCGGCAGCTTCTCGAGCACCTTCATGTCGACAACCAGGCCCTTGGGCACGTTGAGGTAGCCGAGTTCCCGGGCGATGCCCATGTTGCGGACCATCGACCGCCCGACGAAGGCGACCTTGCGGCCGTGCGCGTGCGCAGTGTCGAGGACCTGCTGGATCCGGTGCACGTGGCTGGCGAAGCTTGAGACGATGACCCGCTTGGGGGCCTTGCGGAAGGCGGTCTCGATCGCCGGGACGAGGTCGCCCTCCGACATCGTGAAGCCCGGCACCTCGGCGTTGGTGGAGTCGGTCAGGAAAAGGTCCACGCCCTCCTCGCCGAGCCGGGCGAAGCCGCGCAGGTCGGTGATGCGGTTGTCGAGGGGGAACTGGTCCATCTTGAAGTCGCCGGTGTGCAGCACGAGCCCGGCGGCGGTCCGGATGGCGACGGCGAGCGCGTCGGGGATCGAGTGGTTGACGGCCAGGAACTCGCAGTCGAACGGCCCGAGCTTGAGCTCGTCGCCCTCGCTCACCTCGCGGGTGACCGGCTTGATCCGGTGCTCCTTGAGCTTGGCGTCGAGGAAGGCGAGGGTCAGCCGGGAGCCGACGACCGGGATGTCCTGGCGCTCGCGCAGCAGGTACGGGACGCCGCCGATGTGGTCCTCGTGGCCGTGGGTCAGCACGATCGCCACGACGTCGTCCATCCGGTCCCGGATGGAGGTGAAGTCGGGGAGGATGACGTCGATCCCCGGCTGGTGCTCCTCGGGGAACAGGACGCCGCAGTCGACGATCAGCAGCTTGCCGTCGTGCTCGAAGACCGTCATGTTGCGGCCGATCTCGCCGAGGCCACCCAGGGCGATCACGCGCAGACCGCCCGGAGCGAGCGGGGGAGGGGTGCGCAGTTCCGGATGGGCGTGACTCATGACCTGAACGTTACGGCGGCCGGGGAACGCCGTCGCTCGCGGCTGGGGACGGTCAGGCGTCGAAGTCGACGGTGACCGCCTCGGACACCGGCAGGGTCTGGCAGGTCAGCACGTATCCGGCCTCCACCTCGGCCGCCTCGAGCGCGTAGTTGCGCCGCATGACCACCTCGCCGTCGGTGACCCGCGCCCGGCAGGTGCCGCACACCCCGCCCTTGCAGGCGAAGGGCAGGTCGCCGCGCACCTTCTGGGCCGAGTCGAGGACGGACTCGTCGCGCGGGAGCGCCACGGTCGTGGAGCGGCCGTCGAGGACCACGGTCACCGAGCTGCTCGGCCCGGTCACCGTCTCCTCGTCGCCGCGCACCGGCTCCGGCGGCACGTCGTCGACGTAGAAGAGCTCCTGGTGCACCTTCTCCGGCGGGACGCCCAGTTCGGCGAGCAGCGCCCGGGCGTCGTCGACCATCCCGTGCGGTCCGCACAGCCACCAGTGGTCGACGTCCGGCGCGTCGACGAGGTTCTCCACGAGCGCGCGCAGCCGCTGCCCGTCCAGCCGGCCGCTGGTCAGCTCGGCGTCGCGCGGCTCCCGCGACAGCACGTGCACCAGCTGCAGGTGGGTGCCGTAGCGGTCCTTCAGGTCGGCGAGCTCGTCGGCGAACATCACCGTGTTGGTGCGCCGGTTCCCGTAGAAGACGGTGACCGTGCTGACGCCGTCCCGGAGCACGGTCCCTGCCAGGGACAGCACCGGCGTGATGCCGGACCCGGCGACGACGAACACGTGGTTGCCGGGCGCCGACAGATCAGCGGTGAACGTGCCCGACGGCGGCAGGACCTCGATCGTGTCGCCCTGCTGGACCTGGTGGACCAGGTAGGAGGAGAAGAAGCCGCCCGGCACCTCGCGCACGCCGACCCTCGGCCGGGCCCCCATCGGCGCGCAGATCGAGTACGACCGGCGCTCGTCCCGGTCGCCGTCCACCCGGCGCAGGGTGAGCGCCTGACCCGGCGTGAACCGGTAGTCCTCGACCAGCTCCTCGGGGACGTCGAAGGTGATCGCGACCGCGTCGTCGGTGAGCTGCTCCACCTTCGCCACGCTCAGGGGATGGAACTGCGGCCGACGGCGGGCGGGAGCTGCACTCTGTCCATCGGTGGTGCTCCGCGGTCGTTCCCCGCCTTGCTCGCTGGCGCTCGCTGCGATGCTCGCTCCCTGTCGCACCACTTAGATCTCCTTGACGTGCTCGAACGGCTCGCGGCAGGTGCGGCAGCGGCGCAGGGCCTTGCAGGCGGTGGCGCCGAACTCCGACAGCTCCTCGGTGTCGGCCGAGCCGCACACCGGGCAGGACGCCGTCCGGCGGGTCGGGCCCAGCGACAGCGGCACCGGACCGTCGGTTCGGACGGGCGCCTTCCCCGGCGGGGCGATGCCGCCGGCCGCCAGCTTGCGGCGGCCCTCGTCGCTGATCCAGTCGGTGCTCCAGGCGGGGGAGAGCGCGGTGCGGACGTCGACGTCGGCGAAGCCGGCCCGGTGCAGGGCGTGCACGAGGTCGGCCCGCATGACCCCCATGGCGGGGCAGCCGGTGTAGGTGGGGGTGATCTCCACGACGACCGTGCCGTCGTCCTCGACCCGCACGCCCCGCAGCACGCCGAGGTCGGCCAGGGTCAGCGTCGGCAGCTCGGGATCGGTGACCGTGGCGGCCACATCCCACGCCTCGTCCGAGGGGCCAGAAGCACGCTTGTGGCCCTCGAGCAGTTCCGGGGTCACCAGGTGGCCGCCGGGTGCTGGCGGGCCAGGCCCTGCAGCGTGCCGAGCAGCTCGGCCAGCTCCGGACCGTGCTCGCCGAGCCGACCGCGCGGCGGAGCCCCGGCCGGCCACCCCGGAGCGGTCAGCGTCGCGCGCTCCAGCACGGTGGTGAGCACCGACCGCACCTCCTCGCGCACGGACGACGGGTGGACGGCGATCCCGACGCCGACGAGCCGCAGCTCGAGCTCTGTCGGGCTGAACACGTCGTCCAGCAGCGGCCAGACCGCGTCCACGCCCGCCTGCGCGCGGCGGTGCGACTCCTCGGTGCCGTCACCGAGGCGCAGCAGCCAGCGGGCCGCGTGATCGCGGTGGTAGGTCAGCTCGTGCACGCCCTTGGCGGCGATCGCGGCCAGCACCGGGTCGCGGGACTCCCGCAGGCGGGCGAACACCGCGAGCCGGACCGTGGATGCGACCAGCAGCCGGACCATCGTGTGCGCGAAGTCGCCGTTGGGGGCGGTCACCAGCGCGGTGCAGCGGAACTCGTCGGCGTTCCGGAAGTAGGCCAGCGCGTCCTCGTCGGGGATCGACTCCGTCGCCAGCGACCGTGACCGGCCGAGCACCCCGACCGAACCGGCGCGGGCGAGCAACAGCCGGGCCTGGCCCAGCAGGTCGAGCGCGATGTTGGCGACGGCCACCTCCTCCTCGAGCTCCGGGGAGGCGGTGACCCACTGCGTCAGGCGCTGCGCGAGCACGAGCGCGTCGTCGCCGAGCATCAGGCAGTACTCGCCGAGCTCCGCCGGGTCGACGCCCTCGGGGACGCTGGTGTCCACGCCGGCCAGCGGCTCGTCGAAGCCGGTGCCGAACGCCCAGTGCCCCTCGCCGCCGTGGGCGCGGTCGAGCGCCTCGTAGACCGTCTCCTCGTGCGCCATGCCGTGCCTTCCGCTGCTCAGGGGGTCGTCGTGTCGGATGCCGCTCACATGTGCGGCACGTTCTCCGGGATCTCGTAGAACGTCGGGTGCCGGTAGACCTTGTCGCCGCTGGGGGCGAACATCGGGTCCTTCTCGTCAGGACTCGACGCGGTAATGTCGGCGGCCTTGACCACCCAGATGCTCACGCCCTCGTTGCGCCGGGTGTAGAGGTCGCGGGCCGCGTGGATCGCCATCTCGTCGTCGGGCGCGTGCAGCGAGCCGACGTGCACGTGGTTGAGCCCGCGCTTGCCGCGGACGAAGACCTCGTACAGCGGCCAGTCGCGGCGGCTGAGCGCCGGCTTGGTCTCGACGGGCACCTCCGGCCCGGTGGGGACCGCGCCGTGCCCGCCCTCCGCGGTGACGTCGGTGCTCACGCCGCCACCTCGCGTGCCGGAGCGTGCTTCTGCGCGTACGCGGTCGCCGCCTCAATCACCCAGGCGTTGTCGTCGCGGGCCGCCCTGCGACGGGCGATCCGTTCGGCGTTGGCCGGGCCGTTGCCGGTGATCACGCGCTTGAACTCGTCCCAGTCGATCGCGCCGAACCGGTAGTGCCCGGTCTCGGGGTCGAGGGAGAGCTCCGGGTCGGGCAGCGTCACGCCGAGGACCTCGGCCTGCGGAACCGACATGTCGACATATCGCTGGCGCAGCTCGTCGTTGCTGTGCCGCTTGATGCCCCACGCCATCGACTGCGCGGAGTTGGGGCTGTCGTCGTCCGGCGGACCGAACATCATCAGCGACGGCCACCACCACCGGTCGACGGCGTCCTGCACCATCGCCCGCTGCTCGGGAGTGCCGCGCATCATCGTCATCAGCAGCTCATAGCCCTGCCGCTGGTGGAACGACTCCTCCTTGCAGACCCGGATCATCGCCCGGGCGTACGGGCCGTAGGAGCTGCGGCACAGCGGCACCTGGTTGCAGATCGCGGCACCGTCGACCAGCCAGCCGATGACGCCGACGTCGGCGTAGGTGAGCGTCGGGTAGTTGAAGATGGAGCTGTACTTCTGCCTGCCCTCGATGAGCTTGTCGGTGAGGTCGGCTCGGTCCGCACCCAACGTCTCGGCGGCGGAGTAGAGGTAGAGGCCGTGGCCGGCCTCGTCCTGGACCTTGGCCAGCAGGATCGCCTTGCGGCGCAGGCTCGGGGCGGCGAGCAGCCAGTCACCCTCGGGCTGCATGCCGATGATCTCCGAGTGGGCGTGCTGCGCGATCTGCCGGATGAGCGTCTTCCGATAGCCCTCGGGCATCCAGTCGCGCGGCTCGATCCTCGAACCGGCGGCGATGGTGGCGTCGAACCCCGCCTGCAGCGCGGCCTCGTCGAGGGCGCCGGGGCGGCTGAGCGTGGGGGAGGACATGCGCGTCACCTCGTCGTCCGGGATTACTGACCATGCGGTCGGTAATTAGTGTGCCGGACGGCCGACCCCGGCACAAGTATCCGCAGCCGCGACCCTTGACAGCCGGACCGACCGGGGTGTTACTTACTGACCGGACGGTCTGTAAATGGCCGCTCCGACGCGGCGGCGCCCTTCGGCGACCGGCACCAGGATCTCGGAGGCGCGCCATGACCGCATCCATCGGCGAGAAGACCCGGCGCCTGGGGGCCGTCCCCGACGCCGGATCGCTCGACCCGGCCGAGCGCATGGGTGTCGACGAGCTGCGCGCGCTCCAGCTGGAGCGGCTGCAGGAGACGCTCCGGCACGCCTACAACGTGCCGCACTACCGGGCCGCCTTCGACGCCGCCGGTGTGCACCCCGACGACTGCCGTGAGCTCGCCGACCTGGCGAAGTTCCCCACCACGGCCAAGGGCGACCTCCGGGACAACTACCCCTTCGGTATGTTCGCGGTCCCCCAGGACTGGGTGCGGCGCATCCACGCCTCGTCCGGCACCACCGGCCGGCCGACCGTCGTCGGCTACACCGAACGCGACATCGACACCTGGGCCACCGTCATGGCCAGGTCCATCCGGACCGCCGGAGGACGGCCCGGCGACCGGCTCCACAACGCCTACGGGTACGGCCTGTTCACCGGAGGGCTCGGCGCGCACTACGGCGCGGAGAAGCTCGGCTGCACCGTCATCCCGATCTCCGGGGGCATGACCCCGCGGCAGGTGCAGCTCATCCAGGACTTCGCACCGCGGGTGATCATGGTGACGCCGTCCTACATGCTCACCATCCTCGACGAGTTCGAGAAGCAGGGCATCGATCCGCGCTCCACCTCGCTCGAGATCGGCATCTTCGGCGCCGAGCCCTGGACCGAGCAGATGCGGCAGGAGATGGAGGAGCGCCTCGACATCGAGGCGATCGACATCTACGGCCTGTCCGAGGTGATCGGCCCAGGCGTCGCCCAGGAGTGCGTGGAGACCAAGGACGGCCTGCACGTCTGGGAGGACCACTTCTACCCCGAGATCATCGACCCGTTCACCGGCGAGGTGCTGCCGGAGGGCGAGAAGGGCGAGCTGGTCTTCACCTCGCTCACCAAGGAGGCCATGCCGGTCATCCGCTACCGGACGCGGGACCTGACCCGGCTGCTGCCCGGCACCGCCCGCCCCGGTATGCGGCGCATGGAGAAGGTCACCGGCCGTACCGACGACATGATCATCCTGCGCGGGGTGAACGTCTTCCCCACGCAGATCGAGGAGGTCGTGCTGCAGACCGCCGGCCTCTCGCCGCACTTCACCCTCGTGCTGACCACCCGCGGACGGATGGACCACCTCACCGTGCGGGTGGAGGCGCGTGCCGACTGCCCGGCCGACCGCCGCGAGGCGGCCGCCCGCGAGGTGGCGAAGGCGGTCAAGGACACCGTCGGGGTCAGCGTGGACGTCGAGGTCGTCGAACCCGAGACGCTCGCCCGCTCCGTGGGGAAGCTCAAGCGCCTCTACGACGAGCGTGAGCGGACAGGGGCGTGAGCATCGCAGTGAGGAACGAACGAGGAGCGGAGCGCCCCGCGGGAGCGAACCAATGATGCGGGAGCGCGCGTGAGCGTCGACGCCGAACGGCTGCCGGGCAGGCGCGGCCGTCCCGGCCACTCCCTGGACACGCTGCTCGACGCCGCCGTGGCGCTGTTCAACGAGCGCGGCTACGAGGCCACCAGCATGGACGAGCTGGCCGCGCGCCTGGGCGTCACCAAGTCCGCGATCTACCACCACGTGCCCAGCAAGGTGGAACTCCTCCGGTTGGCGCTGGACCGGGCGCTGGACGCGCTGTTCGCCCTCACCGAGGAGACGGGCGCGACGACGGGCCCGGCGATCGACCGCCTGCAGTACGTCGTCCGCGGATCCGTGCGCGTGCTGGCCGCCGAACTGCCGTTCGTGACCCTGCTGCTGCGGCTGCGCGGCAACTCCGAGGTCGAGCGGACGGCGTTGCACCGGCGTCGTGAGTTCGACCGCGTCGTCACCGGCCTGGTGCGCGCCGCCGGCCACGAGGGCGACGTGCGGGCCGACGTCGATCCCGCCGTCATCAGCCGGCTGCTGTTCGGCACCGTGAACTCGCTGACCGAGTGGTACCGCCCCGACCGCGGCCTGACCGCCGACGACCTGGCCGACGCCGTCGTGGCCATCACCTTCGCCGGCCTGCGCACCCACCCCGCGTCCTGAGGAGCCGCCATGACCGCACCCATGCTGGAGAGCTACGTGGCGGGCTGCTGGTACGCCGCCCCCGACGACGGGACGCCGGTCGCGGACGCCGTGACCGGGAAGACCGTGGTCCGGGTAAGCAGCACCGGGCTCGACGTCGCCGCGATGCTCGACCACGGGCGATGCGTCGGCGGACCGGCGCTGCGCGAGCTGACCTTCCACCAGCGGGCCGGGCTGCTCAAGCAGCTCGGCCTGCGGCTGATGGCCGACAAGGACGAGTTCTACGCGCTCTCCCACCGCACCGGCGCCACCGACCGGGACAGCGCCGTGGACATCGACGGCGGCTTCGGCACCGTCCTGTCCTACGCGAGCAGGGCCCGGCGTGAGCTGCCCGACGACACCGTCGTCCTCGACGGCGCAGTCGAGCCGCTCGGGAAGCGCGGCACCTTCGCCGGCCAGCACCTCTGGACGCCGCTGCGCGGGGTGGCCGTGCAGATCAACGCGTTCAACTTCCCGGTGTGGGGCTTCCTCGAGAAGCTGGCGCCCGCCTTCCTCGCCGGCGTTCCGACGATCGTGAAGCCGGCCAGCCAGACCGCGTATCTGACCGAGGCGGTCGTCCGGACGATCGTCGAGTCGGGGCTGCTGCCGGAGGGCTCGCTGCAGCTGCTGGCGGGCAGCGCGGCCGGCGTGCTCGACCGGCTGGACGGCCAGGACCTCGTCTTCTTCACCGGCTCGGCGGTCACCGCCCGCAAGCTGCGCAGCACGCACTCGGTGGTGGCGAACTCCGTCCGGTTCAACGCCGAGTCCGACTCGCTCAACTGCTCGGTCCTCGGACCCGACGCCACGCCGGACACGCCCGAGTTCGGACTCTTCGTCGACCAGCTGGTCACCGAGATGACGGTCAAGGCCGGCCAGAAGTGCACGGCGATCCGCCGTGCCCTGGTGCCGCGCAAGCAGGTGGACGCGGTCGTCGACGCCGTGCGCGAACGACTGACGGAGGTCGTCGTTGGTGATCCGGCCGCCGACGGCGTCACCATGGGTGCGCTCGCCAGCCTTGCCCAGCGAGACGAGGTCCTACGCTCGGTGAAGGTGCTCCGAGGGGCGGCGGACCTGGTCGGCGGCGACCCCGAACGGTTCGAGGCCAGAGGCGCAGATCGTGAGCGGGGCGCATTCCTGCCCCCCATGCTGCTGCGCTGCGAAAATTCCGAGGCCGTCGAGCCGCATGACGTCGAGGCCTTCGGACCGGTCAGCACCGTGCTGCCCTACGACGGCATCGGTCATGCCGTTGGCCTGGCCGCCCGGGGCCAGGGCAGCCTGGTCGGATCG
>JALYMS010000092.1 GCA_030773535.1 Actinomycetota bacterium
CGATGACCACCCGGTGCCGTCGCTGGACGACCTCGGGGACGGGGATCATGCTCGTCACTGCTACCTCCAACAGACCAGGCGGACGGTGGCAGTGCTGGCCGGTCGGGTGGACGGGACTGTGACGAGACTGAGTGCGATCAGGCTCCTATGAGGTCACTGCCCGCCCGGCCAGCACCATCTGGTGCACCGCCCGGCGGACGACAGACCAACAGCAAGGACACCCAGGCCTCGGGGTCAGTCATAAGCAAGAGTCAGGCCGCCGGACGGCAAGCTGGAGTCTCACAGTCATAGGACGGCGCCCGGCGCCTCAAGGGGTGAAGTCCTGCACGTCGTAGTGGCTCAGGGTCACACCTCCGGTGGCGAAGTTCTGGAGGTCAGCAGCGGTGGCCGCTCCCTCCGGGGCCTGTAGTCCCGCGGCGAACGCCTCGGCCGACTCGAAGTCGAGCGCGGCAACGAGGTATGGCGCCGTGTCGGCGCCGACCGGGTCGGCGTGGCCGGCCTCGAATCGAATCACGCCAGGAATCTTCTGCCCGAGCGGAACGTGGACGTCGCGATAGTGCTGATCGAATGCAGCGGGGTCGGTCGGACGGCCGTATTGCACGAGCAGTCTGTGCGTCACGCGATCACCTCGTTGGGATGCCCGGGGTTGCGCTACGGCGCAGCCAAGCAGACCCGCGCCGGCTTGGGAAGTTGGTGCTCGGGTTGACGTGCACTGTCCTTCTAGGACCTGTGTAGTAGGTCCGGCTTTGGGCTAGCGACTGCGCCTACGGACGATAAAGAGGCGCGCTGCGCAAGACCTCTGCGCTCGCCGAGACGCTGACTGACGTTCTAGAGAGAGCGCCCGTGGAAAGCCTCACGGCCTCCGCAGCACCCGGAGCACCCACACGCAGCGGGCGGGCAGCTCGGTCGCCCCCGGAGCCAGGAAGGCGGCCACCGGTGGCGTTCCCGTGGGGTACTCGGTGGAGATCACCAGCTCGTACCCGTCGGCCCACGGCGGGCCGGGCAGCTGCACCTTCACCGGCTCGGGACCGGCGTGCAGCTGCACCAGGTAGGAGTCGTCGACCAGCGGGCGGCCGTGGGCGTCGCGGTGCCGGATCCCGCGGCCGTCGAGGTACATGCCGATCGTCTGCAGCCCCGTGTCGAACCAGTCCGCCGTCGTGAGCTGGCCGCCGCCGGGAGCGAACCAGGCGAGGTCGCGGGTGCCGCCCGAGCCGGGCAGCCCCGTGCCGGGGATCTCCTGGCCCTCGAAGAATGCCTCCTGCCGCAGCACCGGCGACGTCCGCCGCAGCCGGACGAGCCGCGAGACGAAGGCGAGCAGGTCCTCGTCGGCCTTCTCCCAGTCCAGCCAGGAGATCTCGTTGTCCTGGCAGTAGGCGTTGTTGTTCCCGCGCTGGGTGCGCCCGAGCTCGTCGCCCGCGGTGAGCATGGGTACGCCCGTGGACAGCAGCAGGGTGGCCAGGTGGTTGCGGACCTGCCGGGCGCGCAGGTCGAGGACCGCCGGGTCGTCGCTGGGGCCCTCCACGCCGCAGTTCCAGTTGCGGTTGTGGCTCTCGCCGTCCCGGTTGTCCTCGCCGTTGGCCTTGTTGAGCTTGTGCTCGTAGGTGACCAGGTCGGCCATGGGGAAGCCGTCGTGCGCGGTCACGAAGTTGATGCTGGCGAACGGACGACGGCCATCGGAGCGGTAGAGGTCCGACGAGCCGGTGAGCCGGTAGGCGAGGTCGCGGATGCCGACGTGCGCCCCCGCCCAGACGTCACGGACCGTGTCCCGGTAGCGGCCGTTCCACTCGGTCCAGGGCGGCGGGAAGTTGCCCACCTGGTAGCCGCCGGGACCGATGTCCCACGGCTCGGCGATGAGCTTGACGTTGCTGACCACCGGGTCCTGGTGGACGACGTCGAAGAAGGCCGAGAGCCGGTCGACGTCGTGCATGGAGCGGGCCAGGGCGGAGGCGAGGTCGAAGCGGAAACCGTCGACGTGCATCTCGGTGACCCAGTACCGCAGCGAGTCCATCAGCAGCGCGAGGACGGCGGGACGACGCACGTCGAGGGTGTTCCCGCAGCCGGTGTAGTCGGTGTAGCGGGCCCGGTTGCCCCCGTCCAGCCGGTAGTAGCCGGAGTTGTCGATGCCCTTGAACGACAGCGTGGGGCCACTGTGGTCGCCCTCGGCGGTGTGGTTGTAGACGACGTCGAGGATCACCTCTATGCCCGCCGCGTGCAGCTGCTTGACCATCGTCTTGAACTCCACGACCTGGCCCCCGCCGCTGCCCGAGGAGCTGTACGCGGCGTGCGGGGCGAAGTAGCCGAGCGTGTTGTAGCCCCAATAGTTCGTCAGGCCGCGCCGCAGCAGGTGCGGCTCGCTGACGAAGTGGTGCACGGGCAGCAGCTCGACGGCGGTCACGCCCAGGGCCTGCAGGTGCTCCACGAAGGCCGGGTGGGCCACGCCGGCATAGGTGCCCCGCAGGTGCGGCGGCACGTCCGGATGGGCCGCGGTCGCCCCCTTGACGTGCACCTCGTAGATGACCGTGTCCGACCACGACGTGCGCATCGGGCGCTTCCCGTCCCAGGGGAACGGATCGTGGACCACCACGCCGCGTGGCACGAAGGGAGCGGAGTCCTGCTCGTCGCGGGCGGCGCTGTCCACGGCGTCGCCGGCGTAGCCGAACAGCGCGGGGTGCAGCGAGAGCTCACCGTCCACCGCGCGCGTGTAGGGATCTAGGAGCAGCTTGGCCGGATTGTGCCGGGAGCCGGCCTGCGGGTCGTAGGCGCCGTGCACCCGGTAGCCGTACCGCTGACCCGGGCCGATGCCGGCCAGCCGGCCGTGCCACACCTGGTGGGTCGTCTCCTCCAGGCGGTGCCGGTGCTCGGTGCCGTCCGGGTCGAAGAGACACAGGTCCACGGCGTGTGCCCCCGCGGACCACAGGGCGAAGTTCGTGCCCGTGCCGTCCCAGTGCGCACCCAGCGGGGCGGGTGAACCGGGCAGGACGACACCGGCTGTTCTCTCCGTCACTCGGTCTCCTCGCTGGCGCTCGTCGGCCTCGTGCCGGGCCGTGCTGTGCATCCTGCGTGAGCTCGCAAGCTCGCTCACGTGGGGATCGTGCCAACTCCGGGCCGCGTGGGGGCGCAAGAGCGGTCGACGCGGTTGATTGGATGGGGGACGTGTCGAGCACAGCCGCCTCCGGGGCGGTCGTCGGGATGACCGGTGTCGACGTCGTGCGGGGGGACAACCACCTGCTCCGGGGCGTGGACTGGGACGTCGAGCCCGATCACCGGTGGGTGGTCCTGGGTCCGAACGGGGCGGGGAAGACGACCCTGCTGGCGCTGGCCGCGGCGCAGATGCACCCGACCCGCGGCGAGGTGCGGCTGCTGGGGGAGACGCTCGGAGCAGTGGACGTGTTCGAGCTCCGTCCCCGCATCGGTCTCACCAGTGCCGCACTGGCCCAGCGCATCGCGCCGTCGGAGACGACCGGCGACATCGTCGTGTCGGCCGGGTACGCCGTCGTCGGGCGGTGGCGGGAGCAGTACGACGTCCACGACCTCACCCGCGCCGGGCTGCTCATGGAGCAGTGGGGTGTCGCCCAGTACGCCCACCGGCCCTTCGGGACGCTCAGCGAGGGCGAGCGCAAGCGGGCCCAGATCGCCCGCGCACTCATGCCGGATCCCGAGCTGCTGCTGCTCGACGAGCCCGGGGCAGGACTGGACCTCGGCGGCCGCGAGGACCTCGTCGCCCGCCTGTCGGACCTGGCCCGCTACCACTACGCGCCGGCGCAGGTGCTGGTCACCCACCACGTCGAGGAGATCCCGCCCGGGTACACGCACGCCCTGTTGCTCCGGAGCGGCGACGTGGTGGCCTCCGGCGCCGCCGACGACGTGCTCACCGAGAGGACCCTGTCCGACACCTTCGGTCTCGCCCTGAAGCTGAGCCGCACGGACGGCCGCTTCACGGCCCGCAGAGCCGCCTGACCGCCTCCTGGCTAGGGTGCGACGACGACGTCGTCGATGTTGGCCGGAGGTCTTCCCATGGCAGCGCCCGAGTTCGTGACCCTGCAGGTCGAAGACGGGGTCGGCACGATCCGCCTCGACCGGCCCAAGATGAACGCGATCAGCGAGCAGCTCCACTGGGAGGTGCGGGCGGCAGCCGTGGAGGCGAGCGAACGGGCCGACGTCCGCGCCGTCGTCCTCTACGGCGGCGAGCGGGTCTTCGCCGCCGGCGCCGACATCAAGCAGATGTCGGTCCTGGACGGCGAGGGCATGTCCAGCTGGGGCTTCGAGCTCACGACCTCCTTCACCGCGGTCGCCCACATCCCGAAGCCGGTCATCGCCGCGATCACCGGCTACGCCCTCGGCGGTGGTTACGAGCTGGCGCTGTGCGCGGACTTCCGGGTGGTGGGCGCATCGGCCAAGATCGGGCAGCCGGAGATCCTGCTCGGCGTCATCCCCGGCGCCGGCGGCACGCAGCGGCTGGCCCGGCTCGTCGGCCCCGCCAAGGCCAAGGACCTCGTCTTCACCGGTCGCCACGTCGGCGCCGAGGAGGCGCTGGAGATCGGGCTGGCCGACGCCGTCGTGCCCGACGACGAGGTCTACGCGACCGCGGTGGCCATGGCGCGGAAGTTCGCCGCAGGGCCGCCCCTCGCGCTCGCCTCGGCGAAGCGGGCGATCGACCACGGTCTGGACCTCTCCCTCGAGGAGGGGCTGGCGCTGGAGAGCCGGCTGTTCGCGGAGCTCTTCGACTCCGAGGACCAGAAGACCGGGATGCGCTCGTTCCTCGAGAGCGGACCCGGCAAGGCCCAGTTCTCCGGCCGCTGACGGCGGTCCCGGGCAGCACAGCTGCTCACGAACTCATCACACCTTTGTGCCCCGACCACCCGGAAGCGGCCCCGGTCGGCCACAATCCGAAGGCTGCCCGAACCGGGACGTCCGGGGCGGAGGCAGCGACCCCCTACTTGGAGGACATGTGCGTCGGACCAGCCCGGGCATCGTCGCTGTCGTGACGGCCACCCTGACTCTCACCGCCTGCGGCGGCTCCGGCGACAGCGGCTCGGGGGGTGGTGACGGCGGCGGGAACGGTGCTGACGCCGCCACGGCTACGTCCGCCGAGGACTTTGGCGGGATGGACGCCCTGATCGAGGCGGCGCAGGCCGAAGGAACGCTGAACGTGATCGCACTGCCGCCCAGCTGGGCGAACTACCAGGAGATGCTCGACACCTTCAGCAAGAAGTACGACATCGAGATCGACAGCGCGAACCCCGACGGGTCCAGCCAGGACGAGGTCAACGCGGTGACCAGTCAGAAGGGCCAGGACCGGGCGCCCGACGTCCTCGACCTGGGCACGAGCTTCGCCAAGCAGGCCGCCGCGCAGGACCTCCTGGCGTCGTACCAGGTCGAGACCTGGGACGACATCCCGGAGAACCAGAAGGACCCCGAAGGTCGCTGGTACAACGACTACGGCGGCTACATCTCGATCGGCTGCAACGCCACCGTCATCGCCGAGTGCCCCACGTCCTTCGAGGCCCTGCTCGACCCGCAGTACGCCCGGCAGGTGGCCCTCAACGGCAACCCGACGCAGGCGGCGGCCGCCTTCAGCGGCGTCTGGGCGGCGGCCCTTGCCAACGGCGGCAGCCTCGACGACATCGGCCCGGGCATCGACTTCTTCAAGCAGATCAAGGCCGTCGGCAACTTCAACCCGGTGGAGGTCACGCCGGCCACCGTCCAGAGCGGCGAGACCCCGTTGGCCATCGACTGGGACTACGTCAACGCCGGCCTGACCGAGACCCTGGCCGCGGAGGGTGTCGAGTGGGAGGTGAACGTCCCCAGCGACGGGCTCTTCGGCAGCTTCTACAGCCAGGCGATCAGCAAGTTCGCTCCCCATCCGGCGGCCGCACGGCTGTGGGAGGAGTTCCTCTACAGCGACGAGGGCCAGAACATCTGGCTCAAGGGACTGGCCCGTCCCGTCCGGCTGCCCGCCATGGAGGCGGCCGGTACCGCCGACGAGGAGGCGCTCGCCGCTCTCCCGGCGGTCGAGGGTGAGGCCGACTTCCCCGACGACGAGCAGCAGACCGCCGCCCAGGCGGTAGTCGCGGAACGCTGGAACGCGGAGATCTCCGGCTGAGCACGGCAGCGAGCCAGACGGTCGCGCCGGCCCCTCGGAGGAGGGGCC
>JALYMS010000093.1 GCA_030773535.1 Actinomycetota bacterium
GACACGCCGCCCGAGTAGTCCAGCGAGTGCTTCCCGGTCAGCACCATCGCGCTGTCCGGCGTCATCACCAGGATGCCCTTGGTGTGCATGAGCATCGTGGCCTCGGCGTTCCAGTACGGCTGGGCGCCCACGTTGATCCCGGTCACCACGACGTTGATCTCACCGCCGGCCTGGGTGAACGAGATGATCCGGCGCAGCGCCCTCGCCACCGCGTCCATGTTCTCGGTGCCGCTGTCCATCGAGATCTTGGCGCCGGAGGAGAGCGCGAACCATTCCAGCGGCAGGCCGCGCTCCTCGGCCAGGTCCAGCGCCGCCACGACGACGGCGCACTCGGGCACCGCGACGGTCCCGAGCGCCTTGGTCGGATCGCCGAACAGTGCGACCCGGGTCATGCCCTCCGGGTAGCGCCGGGTCGGCGTGGTGATCAGACCCGCCACGATGCCGGCGCGGTTGGTGCCCGGCGGCCGGTCGACCGGGGCCAGCCGGCCATCGGCGTCCAGGTCGTACTCGACGAAGGTGCCCTTCGTGCCGGCCACCATGGGGGCCAGCTCGTAGGGGTAGGCCAGACCCCGGGCCCGCGACCGCAGCACCTTCTGGGTGTAGTCGTCCAGCGGGCGCAGGGGCTCGGTCGGCCGGTCGGTCACCCGCAGGCCGACCCCCGTGCCCGGATCGTTGAAGAACCGCAGCGCCACGTCCCGTGGCGCCACCCCCGGCTCCTCCTGGAGTCGGCCGAGGATGATGATCTGCTCCAGACCGGCGCCGACCGTCAATGGCGCGACGTTCCGCGCGAATGTCGCCAGCTGCGACAGCGGCAGCGCGATGGACGGCCACGCGTACAGGAAGATCCGGTTGTGGTCGAGCCGTCGGCTCCCGCCCACCAGTTGCAGGCGTGCCCGCCGGAGGCTGTCGATGCACGCGGTCAGCAGCCGCTCGACCGTCGGGAACCCGAGCACCTCGCCGGCGGCGTCACGCAGCGGCGTCGCGTCGCGGACCTCGGCCATGGCGATCAGCCGCTCGTCGTTCGGGTTCTCCTTCGCGACCGCGTGGATCAGGTAGGTGTCCTCGGCCGAGGGCAGCCGGCGCCCGTTGAAGTTCTTCAGCCGCCAGAGGTCCAGGCGCTGGGCGGTCAAAGGGTGCATGCCCCGGATGACCTCTTCCTCGGCCAGCCCGGGTCCGGAGCCGGCGTCGGCCCCGTCGCCCTCCGGGACGGGCCGGAAGGTCAGCGTCTCGACGTCGCCGTCCGGGGTGCAGACGGTGACGGTTACCCGGCGGCCCGAGCGCAGCACCGCGACCTTCGAGAGCGCGTCCCGCAGCCGGTCCGACAGCTCGTCGGCGTCGGCCGGCCGGTCCGGCCACGCCAGGTAGAGGTCCACCACGACGTCGGACGGATCCGCCGTCTCGGCGACCAGCGTGGCCACCGAGGACAGCGCTTCGGGCAGGGTCTCGTGCTGCGCCATCAGGGCGACCAGGTGGAGCCGCGATCCGCTCAGCTCGTAGTCCCCGGTGACGCAGGTGCGCCCGTCGAGCATGAACGACCGGAGGTTCTCGAAGTGGCGACGGCGGTAGTAGCGGCGGGTCAGCACCTCGAGGACGGGATCGGGATCAGGTGTGGGCGCGTTGAGGCGCTGAGCCAGCAGCCGGATCAGCGGCTCCGGGCTGGCGACCAGGGCCTGCACCCGCTCCATGTCCTCGGGGCTGCCCGCAGTCCCGCCGGACTGGCCGAGCTCGGCGAGGAGTTGTTCGGCCTGCTGGACCACCTGCTGGCGGGCCTGCTGCACCAGCGGCTTCTCGAAGTACTGGAAGCGCACGGCGCGGGCCACGTCCCCGACCGCGGGGTAACGGAGCTGGGTCGCGACGATCAGCCGGTCGATCACCTCGCCCACTTCCTCGCGCAGCGGACCGCCGGGCAGGTCCCCGGCGGTCAGCCAGCGGTCCAGCAGAGCCAGGACGACGGGCAGCTGGTCGCCGGTCCGCTGCTGGGCGAGGAAGATGCGGAACACTGCCTCCTCGAGCGCCGGGCCCGGTTCCAGGTCGGCGACCCCGTAGTGCAGCAGCGCCCGGCTCAGCCGGGCCCGGAAACTCTCGGGCAGGCCCTCGCGCTCGATGTCGAGCGAGTGCAGGTAGGAGTGGAAGTGCTCGCGCGGGCTGTGGACCTGCTCGTCGGCGCTCTCCTCCGCGCTGGTGGGCCGGTTGCGCGACAGCTCGCTGAGATCGGCGAACGTGGTCAGCAGCGCCAGCTCGCCGTGCAGGAGCTCTTCGTCGTCCACGGGGAAGGCGCTGCGGGCCGAGGCGTAGTCGGCCACGAGCCGCCGGCCGTGCTCGCCGCTGACGTCGAAGCCGGTGATCAGCGAGTGCATCGCCCTGAGCAGCCCCAGCGCCGTGCCGCGGTCGGTCGCGGCCGGCGCGGCGTCGGAGCTCGGGAGCGCGACCCGCTCGCCGACCACGGTCTCGTCCTCGTCGCCGACCGGGTCGAGCCGCAGGAGGGCCGCCCCAGCGTCGACCTGGGCGTTCACTCCGGCCAGGATCTCCCGTACCCGCCCGGCGACCGGCGCCCGCACTGCGGTCTCCATTTTCATGCTCTCGAGGACGACGATCGTCTGACCGGCCTCGACGTCCTCCCCGACGGCGGCGCGGACGGCGACGACCACGGCCGGCGCTGGAGCGCGCACGACGCCCGCCTCGTCCCGGGTGATCCGGTGGGTGACGCCCTCCACCTCGACCAGGTGGGAGGTGGCGGTGGAGCTGGCGACGACGGAGAAGCGCTCGCCGCCGATGGTGAGCCGGCTCTCCAGGGCGCTGAGGCGGTCCACGGCGACGTCGACGGAGCTGCCGTCCAGCTCCACGCGGTAGCGGCCGGGATCCACCTTCCCGACGGTCAGCCGGTAGGGCTGACCGCGGTATCCCAGTTCGACCGTCCGCCCCACGTCGTGGGCGGCGCGCGGCCGACCGCCACGAGCCGAGGCGAGGAAGGCGGCCCGTTCCCGTGCCTCTTCGGCCTCGGAGACGTCGATCGCCACCTGGATCAGCGCGATGGCCGCGTGCCGCTCCGGATCCGCGCCGCCGCCGAGGCCGGTGCGGTCCAGCCAGGCGGTGTCCGCGGTGCCGCCCACGACCTCCGGATGGTCCAGCAGCGACAGCAGGAAGGACTTCGTCGTCGTCCCGCCGCGCAGCACCACGGTCGTCTCGCGGAGCGCGCAGCGCAGGCGGGCGAGTGACTCGGGCCGGTCCCGTCCCCAGGCGATGATCTTCGCGACCATGGAGTCGTAGGCGGGCGGAATGACGTCGCCCACCGTCATCCCGGTGTCCACCCGCACGCCCGGGCCGGTGGGCATCCGCATGAAC
>JALYMS010000094.1 GCA_030773535.1 Actinomycetota bacterium
GTGCCGCGCCGGCTGGGTAGCGGGCGAAGCCGGCCGGGTCGGGCGGCGACGGCAGTGCGTCCGGAGTGGGCGAGGGCCGCTTCTCGGCGTTGCCGCGGCGCGGGGGCAGCGCCAGCCGCAGGACGTCGCCGGCCGTGCCGGCGTACCGGTCGGCGACCACCCGGGTCAGCCGGGCGACCTGTGGGGTGAGCACCGGCTCGCCCGAGGGGACGTGCGCGAGCGGCTGGAGGGTCCCGGCGAAGTCGGTGGTCTTCCCGAGCTCCACCACCACACCGTCCACCAGCCGCCCGTGGAACCGCACCCGCACCCGGCAACCGGCCTGCACCGTTCCGGCGAACTTCTCCGGCACGCCGTAGTCGAACGGCCGGTCCAGGTGGGCCAGGGGCACATCGACGACGACCCGGGCCACCAGCGGCGTTCGCGGCGGGCCCGGGTCGTCGGGGAGGGCTGGGGTCTTCAGCGCAGTCAGGCCCCGACCGCCGAGCGGAGCGCGTCGACGCGGTCCACGCGCTCCCAGGGCAGCTCGACGTCGGTGCGCCCGAAGTGCCCGTACGCGGCCGTTGGGGCGTAGATGGGCCGCAGCAGGTCCAGGTCGCGCACGATGGCTCCCGGGCGCAGGTCGAACACCGAGCCGATCGCCTTCTCCAGGACGTCATCGGCAACCGTGCCGGTACCGAACGTCTCGACGAACAGCCCGACCGGGTGGGCGGCACCGATGGCGTAGGCCACCTGCACCTCGCACCGGCGGGCCAGCCCGGCGGCGACGACGTTCTTGGCCACCCACCGCATCGCATAGGCCCCGGAGCGGTCCACCTTCGACGGGTCCTTGCCCGAGAAGGCGCCGCCGCCGTGGCGGGCCATGCCGCCGTAGGTGTCGACGATGATCTTCCGGCCGGTCAGCCCGGCGTCGCCCATCGGGCCACCGATGACGAACTTGCCGGTGGGGTTGACCAGGAGCCGGTAGCCGTCGGTGGGCAGCCCGAGCGCGGCAAGCTCGGGCTCGACGACGAGTTCCTGGATGTCGGGGGTGAGCAGCTGCTCGATCGAGATGTCCTCCGCGTGCTGGGAGGAGACGACCACGGTGTCGACGGCGACCGGCTGGTCGTCCTCGTAGACCACGGTGACCTGGGTCTTGCCGTCGGGGCGCAGGTAGGGCACCGAGCCGTCCTTGCGCACGGCCGAGAGGCGTCGCGCGAGGCGGTGCGCCAGGGCGATTGGCAGCGGCATGAGCTCGGGCGTCTCCTCGGTCGCGTACCCGAACATCAGCCCCTGGTCACCGGCGCCCTGCCGCGCGATGTCGTCCTCGTCGGTGTGGGTGCGAGCCTCGTAGGCGGTGTCCACGCCCTGCGCGATGTCGGGCGACTGGGCGCCGAGAGACACGCTCACGCCGCAGGAGGCGCCGTCGAAGCCCTTGCGGGAGGAGTCGTAGCCGATGCGGAGCACCGTGTCGCGCACGATCGTGGCGATGTCGACGTAGCCGGCCGTGGTGACCTCACCGGCGATGTGCACCTGGCCGGTGGTGATCAGGGTCTCGACCGCGACCCGGCTGCGTCGGTCCTGAGCCAGCATCGCGTCCAGGATCGAGTCGCTGATCTGGTCAGCGATCTTGTCCGGGTGGCCCTCGGTGACCGACTCGGAGGTGAAGAGACGGCGTGGCACTCGGTACTCCCTGAGCTGGTGGATGGGTGGCGGTGGAGCCGTGGAGCCGGGCGATACTCCGGCCGGCAGGAACCGACCCGAACGGTACCGGCGGGGAGCGACCCCCGTGCCGCGACGTCGCGACGCCCCGTGCTCAGCGCGCCGGTCGGACGTCCAGCCGGGCGGTGACGGCGGCCCAGATGCCTGCGGCCACGACGTCCTTGCTGCCCGGGGGTACCTCGATGGCGGAGCCGTCGCCGGCCAGCACGACCACCGCGTTGTCGGGGCGGCCGAACACCTGCCCGGCGGAGACGTCGTTGACCACGAGGAGGTCACAGCCCTTCCGGACGAGCTTGGCCCGGGCGTGCGCGAGCACGTCGGCGTCCTCGTCGCCGGTCTCCGCGGCGAAGCCGACCACCAGTTGGGCGGGCGTCCGCTTGGTGACCAGCTCGGCCAGGACGTCGGGGGTGCGCACGAGCGGCACGGCACTCGGTTCGCCGGCCGAGTCCTTCTTCAGCTTGGTGGCAGCGGTGTTCTCGGGGCGGAAGTCGGCGACCGCGGCGCTCATCACGACGACGTCGGCGTCGACGGACTCCGCGAGCATCGCGGTGCGCAGCTCCTCGGCGGTCCCGACCGGCACGACCCGGACGCCGAAGGGCGCCGGGAAGTCCACGTTGGCGGCCACGAGCACCACCTCGGCGCCCCGGGCCGCGGCGACCCGCGCCAGGGCCCAGCCCTGCTTGCCCGAAGACCGGTTGCCCAGGTAGCGCACCGGGTCCAGCGGCTCGCGCGTCCCGCCGGCGCTGATGACCACCCGCCGTCCGGACAGGTCCTGCGCCAGCGCGGCCGCTCCGTGCTCGAGCACCACCGCGGCCAGCGCGGCGATGTCGGCGGGCTCGGGCAGCCGGCCCGGGCCGGAGTCGGGGCCGGTGAGGCGGCCGACGGCGGGGGGAAGGACCACGGCTCCGCGCCGGCGCAGCGTGGCGACGTTGTCCTGCGTGGCGGGGTGCAGCCACATCTCGGTGTGCATCGCCGGCACGAAGACGACCGGGCAGGAGGCGGTGAGCAGCGTTGCAGTGAGCAGGTCGTCCGCCCGGCCCATGGCCGCGCGGGCGAGCAGGTCGGCGGTCGCCGGGGCGACGACGACCAGGTCGGCGTTCTGGCCGATCCGCACGTGGGCCACCTCGGGGACGTCGGACCAGACGTCGGTGGTGACCGGGTTGCCGGACAGCGCCTCGAAGGTGGCCGCACCGACGAAGCGCAGGGCCCCAGGGGTCGGGACGACCCGGACGTCGTGGCCGGCCTCGGTCAAGGCGCGCAGCAGGAGGGCGGCCTTGTACGCCGCCACTCCTCCGCTCACGCCCAGCACGATCCGGCTCACGGGCTACATCCTTCCCGTACGACGACGCACCTGGCAGGAGCTGCAGGGTGCGTCGTCATCACTGTGGGGTGGCCCGCACGAACGGGCGACCGGGCGCTCTTGATCCGGTTCCCCAGCGGAGCTGTGTTCAGTTCTCGCCGGCGGTGTGGGTCAGCAGGCCCTCGTTGATCTCGCGCAGCGCGATGGAGAGGGGCTTCTCCTGGGGTGCGGTGTCCACCAGCGGGCCGACGTACTCGAGCAGGCCCTCGGAGAGCTGGCTGTAGTAGGCGTTGATCTGGCGTGCCCGCTTGGCGGCGAAGATGACCAGGCCGTACTTGCTGCTGGTGCGCTCGAGGAGCTCGTCGATCGGCGGGTTGGTGATGCCCTCGGGGGCAGGTGCGACTCCGGACACGGGCGGGCGTGCTCCTTCTTCGATGGCGGGAGGAAGCGGGCGGCGGAGACCACCGCGGTGCTGTTCCTCGTGAGCACTACTCCCCTGGCACGAGGCCGGGTGAGGGCGCAGTCAGCAAGCTTACCAACTCGTCCGCGGCCCTGGCCACGTTGTCGTTGACGACGACGCAGTCGAACTCGCCGGCCGCGTTCAGCTCCGCCTGGGCCAGGGCGAGCCTGCGCTCCTGGACGGCAGGCGGCTCCGAGCCCCGGCCGGCCAGCCGGCTGACCAGTGCGGCCCACGTCGGCGGGGCCAGGAACACCAGCTGGGCCTCGGGGTCCCGGGCCCGCACCTGGCGCGCCCCCTGCAGCTCGATCTCCAGCAGGGCCGGGGCGCCGGTGGCGAGCCGCTCCCGGACCGGGGCGAGGGGGGTCCCGTAGCGGTTGCCCGCGTACTCGGCGAACTCGAGCAGGCCGTCGGTCGCGATCAGCCGGTCGAACTCCGCGTCGTCGACGAAGTGGTAGTGCTCGCCGTCCACCTCACCCGGGCGAGGACGACGAGTGGTCACCGACACCGACACCCAGACGCCGGGATGCCGCCGGCGGACCTCCGCAACGACCGTGCCCTTGCCGACCCCGGAGGGGCCGGAGAGCACGGTCAGCCGCGCCGGTGCTGCTGATACCACTCGTCGTCCTCATCCGGGTTCGTCGGTCCTGCGCCGAGCCCTCAGACGACCTTCTCACCGCTGAACTCGGCCTCGAGCGCCTTCCGCTGGTTGGCTCCCAGACCGCGCACGCGGCGCGTCGGGGAGATCTCCAGGCGCTCCATGATTTTCGCAGCCCGTGCCTTGCCGACTCCGGGCAGGGACTCCAGGACTGCGGAGACGCGCATCTTGCCGATCACTTCGTCGGTCTCGCCCTGCTTCAGGACGTCACCGACGGTGGCGCCCTTGCTCTTCAGCCGCTCGCGCAGTTCGGCGCGCGCCTTGCGGGCCGCCGCCGCTTTCTCGAGGGCGGCGGCACGTTGTTCAGGGGACAGTTCAGGCAGGGGCATGTCAGTCCCAATCGTGTCGTTCGCGGACCGGAGTTCGACCCGTCGGTTCTGGGGGTGAGTCGTAGGGAACGGCTCGCTCCTGAGCCTCACGGTCACCGTAGTTCCCGGCAAATTCGCTGGTCACGCGCTTCTCACCCGAAAAACCGGGCGCAGTCGACGGCCCGCTTCACACCCTGTCGACCACGGCGCTCACCCCCCGTGATCGGTGCAGGTCAGGCGGGGTCGACCAGGGAACCGCCAACCCGCCGCTTCTTCCCCGCACTCCGACGGCCGGGCCTCGACACGCCGCCGGGCCGACACGCCAGGACTCGTGCGAACCGACCGATCAGGTCGCCGGCGACATCGCCGGCCGGCTACCCAGCCCCCGACCGCGCTGAGCACCAGCAGCGCGACGACCAGCAGACCTGCGTCGACGAGCTGTGCGACGGTCCGACGAGCTGTGCGACGGTCCAGCTGACCGTGCCGTCGTAGTCAGCATGAGAACGCTCCCGTACGCGTCGAGGTCCTCGGCCGCGAGCGGGAAGTAGCCGCCGGTGTAGACCGTCCGGGCCTCGACGCCGGAGGTCAGGAAGACCGCCGGGCCGACGAGCGCGAGCCCGGTCCCGAGCCCGGCGACCACCCAGGGCAGCCCCTTTCTCATGGTGCGAGTTCCGCCGCCCAGCGGTCGGCCGCCGCCCGGAGCGCCCCGATCTCGGATCCGGCCGAGAGCACCCCCCGGGACACGGTCGGGACGACGGCGCGGTCGCGGCCGAAGAGCCGTCGGAGGTCAGCGGGGGAACCCCCCTGGGCGCCCAGCCCCGGCGCGAGGACCGGGCCACCAAGACCGTCGAGGTCGACATCGAGCTCGGGCAGCGTGGCCCCGACGACGACGCCGAAGGACCCGGTCGGCCCGCTCCAGGTGCTTCGCCTCTCCCGGACGTCGGCGATTGTCGGCATCGGGTCGCCGAAGACCCAGTCCGGCGTGTTCCAGCCGCGCACGGTGTCCACGACGGCCTGAGCGACGCCCTTGCCGCCACCGTCGGGCAGCCGGGCGTGCTGGAAGGTCCCGGCATCCGGGTTGGACGTGCGGGCCAGCACGAACAGTCCGCCGCCGAACCGCTGGGCGGTGCTCCGGGCGGGCTCCAGCGACTGCGGCCCGAGATAGGGGCTCACGGTGAGGGCGTCGACCTTCAGCGGATGGTCGCTGCGCAGGTACTCGCCGTAGGCGTCCATCGTGGAGCCGATGTCGCCCCGCTTGGCGTCGAGCAGCACGAGCGCTCCCGCGGCGCGGATCGCTGTCACGGCCTCCTCCAGCACCGCGATCCCGCGGGAGCCGAACCGCTCGTAGAACGCCATCTGCGGCTTGAGGACGGCGACCGAGCCGGCGAGCGCCTCGACGACGGCGTCGGTGAACCGCCGGAGCCCGTCGACGTCGTCGCCGACCCCCCAGTCGAGAAGGAGCTCGCGGTGCGGGTCGATGCCCACGCACAGCGGGCCGCGCGCGGCCACGGCGGCGGCCAGCCGGGTCCCGAACGGCTCGACGTCGGCGAAGTCGGCACGGCGGCCCGGCTGCGGTTCGGAGGACGCGGTCGGGCTCACGCGCCGTCCCGGTGCGCGTATCCGACCGCGTCGGCCAGGGACGAGAAGCCCCGCGTCGCGAGAGCCGCTGCGAGCTCGTCGTGCACCCGCCCCAGCACGGAGGGGTCGTTGAAGACCGCCGTCCCGACGGAGACCGCCGAGGCGCCGGCCAGGACGAACTGGAGCGCGTCCAGCCCGTTCCGGATGCCGCCCATGCCGAGGATCGGCACCTGCGGCAGCGCGGCGTGCACCTGCCAGACGCAACGCAGTGCGACCGGCCGGATCGCCGGCCCGGACAGGCCGCCGGTGACCCCGCCGAGCACCGGGCGCATGGTGTCGGGGTCGATGACCAGCCCCAGGAGTGTGTTGATCATCGACAGGCCGTCGGCCCCGGCATCGGTGACCGCGCGGGCCACGCCCACGATGTCGGTGACGTCCGGACTGAGCTTGGCGTAGACCGGGTGGGCCGGGTCGGCGGCGGCGCGGACGGCGCGGAGGACGTCGGAGGCGGCGAACGGGTCGCAGGCGAAGACCTCGCCGCGGCTCTCCACGTTCGGGCAGCTGATGTTCACCTCGATGCCCAGGACGCCGGGGACGCCGCGGAGCCGCTCGGCGAGTTCGGCGAAGTCCTCGACGCGGGTCCCGGCGATGGAGACGAAGGCGCGGGCTCCACGTTCGGCGAGCCAGGGAAGGTCGTCGGCCAGCAGACCGTCGATGCCGGGGCCCTGCAGGCCGATCGAGTTGAGCATCCCGCTCGGCGTCTCCGCCATCCGCGGCGTCGGCCGCCCGGATCGCGGTCGCAGCTGGACCGACTTGGTGACCACGGCGCCGAGAGCGGTGAGGTCGGTGAAGGGCTCGAGCTCCTGGCCGAAGGCACCGCAGCCGGACGCGGTCAGCACCGGGCTCGGGATCTGCACAGATCCCAGCGCCGTCGACATGTCGACCTCAGGAGGGCCAAAAGCCTGCCTTTGGCCCCTGGTCTCGGTCACCGTCATGGCGCCACCACCCCCATTGCGTCGGCGCCGACGACGTCGTGCGGGAGCCGGCCCACGTCGTCGAAGCGCACCCGGTCGCCGCCGAATACGGGCCCCTCCACGCAGGACCGGGAGAACCGCGTGCGGCCGTCCTCGCCGATCACGGGCAGCACGCAGGTCATGCAGACCCCGATGCCGCAGGCCATCGACTCCTCGACGGCGACGTAGGACGGGACGCCCGCGCCGGTGGCCAGCTCGGCGATCGCGCGCAGCATCCCCATCGGTCCGCAGGCGTAGACGACCCCCACTCCGCCGATGAGCTCCGCGGCCGGGCCGGACACCCGGCCGGGGCGTCCGGTCGACCCGTCGTCCGTGGTGACGACGACGGCGTCGGCCACTCCGCCGAGCTCGTCGACCGAGCAGAGCCGGTCGGCGGAGGCTGCGCCGGCGACGGCGGTCACCCGCGAGCCCGTCGTCCGGAGCCGCTCCGCCAGCCCCACCAGGGCCGCCGCGCCGTAACCGCCGCCGACGAGCAGCGCCGGCGTTCCCGGATCCGGCAGGGGAAAGGGCCGCCCCAGGGGCCCCACCACGTCGACGACGTCCCCTGGCAGACGCGCCGCCAGCCACGTCGACCCCGGCCCGTGCGCCGCCACCACGACGGTGACGACGCCGTCCCCGGTCCCGGCGATGGCGATCGAGCGGCGCAGCAGGAGGGCCGAGGTGTCCCCGCCGATCGCGAAGGCGAGGAACTGTCCCGGCTCGGCCAGCTCGGCGATCTCCGGGGCGGCGAGGCTCAACTCGACGTAGGCGCTCACCGTCCGGCGGCCGGCCACCTCGACGACCCGCTGCACCGGCGCGTGCGCGGCGCGCCGCGCCGGCGCGGTCACGTAGGGGCCAGAAGCGTGCTTTTGGCCCCTCATGAACCGGCACGGAGGAGGGTGGCGTGGACCTCCTGCAGGCTGCGGACGCCGATGTCGCCGCGGCGCAGCGCTTCCACGCCCTGGACGGCCGCGGCCAGGCCCTGCACGGTGGTGATGCACGGGATGCCCGCGGAGACGGCGGCGGTGCGGATCTCGTAGCCGTCGAGGCGTGGGCCGCTGTTCCCCGGGGCCCCGAAGGGCGTGTTCACTACGATGTCGACCTCGCCGGCGAGGATCTTCTCGACCACGTTGCCCGGGCCCTCGCTGAACTTGCCCACCACCTCGCAGGCGACGCCGTTGCGGCGCAGCACCTGCGCGGTGCCCGAGGTCGCCATCACGCGGAAGCCGAGGTCGGCCAGCCGCTTGACCGGGAAGATGGCCGAGCGCTTGTCCCGGTTGGCCAGGGAGACGAAGACGGTGCCCTCGATGGGCAGCGAGCCGTAGGCGGCGGCCTGGGACTTGGCGAACGCCGTGCCGAAACCGGTGTCCAGTCCCATGACCTCGCCCGTGGACTTCATCTCCGGGCCCAGCACGGTGTCGACCCCGTGCCCTTCGACGGTCCGGAACCGGTGGAAGGGCAGCACGGCCTCCTTGACCGCGATCGGCATGTCCTCGGGCAGGTCGGCGCCGTCGCCGGTCGCGGGCAGGACCCCCGCGGAGCGCAGCTCGGCGATCGACTCCCCCACCGCGATCCGCGCGGCCGCCTTCGCCAGCTGCACCGCGGTGGCCTTGGACACGAACGGCACCGTGCGGCTGGCCCGTGGGTTGGCCTCGAGCACGTAGAGGATGTCGTCCTTGAGCGCGTACTGGACGTTCATCAGCCCGCGCACGCCGATCCGAGCGGCGAGCTTCTCGGTTGCGGCGCGGATGCGGATCAGGTCGGCCGACCCCAGTGTGATCGGCGGCAGCGCGCAGGCGGAGTCGCCGGAATGGATGCCGGCCTCCTCGATGTGCTCCATGACGCCGCCGAGGTAGAGCTCGGTGCCGTCGTAGAGCGCGTCGGCGTCGATCTCGACCGCGTCCTCCAGGAACCGGTCGACCAGCACCGGGTGCTCGGGGCTGACGTCGGTGGCCTTGGCGATGTAGGCCTCCATCGTCGCGTCGTCGTAGACGATCTCCATGCCCCGCCCGCCGAGCACGTAGGAGGGCCGGACCAGCACCGGGTAGCCGACCTCCGCGGCGATGTCCCGCGCCTCGGCGAAGGTGGTCGCGGTCCCGTGCTTGGGGGCCTGCAGCCCGGTGTCGGACAGCACCCGGGAGAACGAGCCGCGGTGCTCGGCCGCGTCGATCGCCTCCGGCGAGGTGCCCAGCACCGGGACGCCGGCGTCCTTGAGCCGCTGCGCCAGGCCCAGCGGCGTCTGCCCGCCGAGAGTGCAGATGACCCCGGCCACCGGGCCGGCGGCCCGCTCGGCCTCGACCACCTCGAGGACGTCCTCGAAGGTCAGCGGCTCGAAGTAGAGCCGGTCGGCGGTGTCGTAGTCGGTGGAGACGGTCTCGGGGTTGCAGTTGACCATCACCGCCTCGTAGCCGGCGTCCTGCAGCGCCAGGACGGCGTGCACGCAGGAGTAGTCGAACTCGATCCCCTGCCCGATCCGGTTGGGGCCCGACCCGAGGATCAGCACCGCCGGCTTCTCCCGCGGCTCGACCTCGTTCTCCTGGTCGTAGGAGGAGTAGTGATACGGCGTGCGGGCGGCGAACTCGCCGGCGCAGGTGTCGACGGTCTTGTAGACCGGCCGGATGCCCAGGCGCCAGCGCAGCATCCGGACGCCGTCCTCGCCGGCCAGCTCGGGCCGCAGCGCGGCGATCTGGCGATCGGAGAGCCCGTGCCGCTTGGCGCGACGGAGCATCTCCGGGGTCAGGGCGGGCGCGTCGCGCACCAGGTCCCCGATCTCGCGGACCATCGCGATCTGGTCGATGAACCACGGGTCGAAGCCGCTGGCCTCGGCGATCTGCTCGACCGTCGCACCGGCCGACAGCGCTGCCTCGGCCAGGTGGAGCCGGCCGTCCACCGGGACGCGCAGCGCGTCGAGCAGCTCCTCAGCCGACCGGTGGTCCGGCTCGCCGGTCCAGAAGCCGGCGACCTTGGTCTCGGTCGAGCGCATCGCCTTGCCCAGCGCCTCGGCGAAGTTCCGGCCCATGGACATGATCTCGCCGACGCTCTTCATGGTGGTCGTCAGCCGCGGGTCGGCCCCGGGGAACTTCTCGAAGGCGAACCGTGGGATCTTGACCACGACGTAGTCCAGCGCCGGCTCGAAGCTCGCGGGCGTCACGCCGGTGATGTCGTTGCGGATCTCGTCGAGGGTGTAGCCGATGGCCAGCTTCGCGGCGATCTTGGCGATCGGGAAGCCGGTGGCCTTCGACGCGAGGGCGCTGGACCGGGAGACGCGCGGGTTCATCTCGATGACCACCAGGCGTCCGGTCCCGGGGTGGACGGCGAACTGGATGTTGCAGCCGCCGGTGTCGACGCCGACCGCCCGGAGCACCGCGATGCCGACATCGCGCATCTGCTGGTACTCGCGGTCGGTAAGGGTCATCGCCGGGGCGACGGTCACCGAGTCTCCGGTGTGCACGCCCATGGCGTCGATGTTCTCGATCGAGCAGATCACCACCACGTTGTCGCTGCGGTCGCGCATCAGCTCGAGCTCGTACTCCTTCCAGCCGAGCACCGACTCCTCGATGAGCACCGAGTGCACCGGGGAGTCGGCCAGGCCGTGCGTGGCCATCCGGCGCAGCAT
>JALYMS010000095.1 GCA_030773535.1 Actinomycetota bacterium
GTCTGGGCGCCGGGGGAGGAGGTCGCGAAGCTGACCTATTTCGGCCTGTACGCCCTCCAGCACCGCGGCCAGGAGGCGGCCGGCATCGCGGTCTCCGACGGCGCCTCGGTCGTCGTCTACAAGGACCTCGGTCTGGTCAGCCAGGTGTTCGACGAGCCGACCCTGGGCAGCCTGCGCGGCCATCTTGCCGTCGGTCACACCCGCTATTCGACGACCGGCGCCTCGACGTGGGAGAACGCGCAACCCACCTTCCGCACCACGGAGGCGGGGACCGGGCTGGCGCTGTGCCACAACGGGAACCTGGTGAACACCGCCGAGCTGGCGAGCCGGGCCGCCGACGCCGGCGTCCCCGGCGTCTTCACCTCGACCACCGACTCGGACCTGGTCACCGCGCTGATCGCGGCTCACCAGGACCTCTCGGTAGAGGCCGCCGCGATGGAGGTCCTCCCGCAGCTGCGCGGCGCCTTCAGCATCACGTTCATGGACGAGGACACCCTCTACGCCGCCCGCGACCCGCAGGGCGTCCGCCCGCTGGTGCTCGGCCGGCTCGAGCGGGGATGGGTGGTCGCCAGCGAGACCGCGGCGCTGGACATCGTCGGCGCCTCGGTGGTCCGCGAGGTCGAGCCGGGCGAACTCATCGCCATCGACGAGAACGGTCTGCGGAGCCAGCACTTCGCTCCGGCCGAGCCCAAGGGCTGCGTCTTCGAGTACGTCTACCTCGCCCGGCCCGACACGACCATCTCCGGCCGCGGGGTGCATGCCGCTCGTGTCGAGATCGGCCGCCGGCTGGCGAAGGAGCACCCGGCCGACGCCGACCTGGTCATCCCGGTCCCGGAGTCGGGCACCCCGGCGGCGGTCGGGTACGCCGAGGCCAGCGGCATCCCCTACGGCCTGGGCCTGGTGAAGAACAGCTACGTCGGGCGCACGTTCATCCAGCCGAGCCAGACAATCCGGCAGCTGGGCATCCGGCTCAAGCTCAACCCGCTGCGCGACGTGATCCGCGGCAAGCGGCTGGTGGTCGTCGACGACTCGATCGTGCGCGGCAACACCCAGCGCGCGCTCATCCGGATGCTGCGCGAGGCCGGCGCCGTCGAGGTGCACGTGCGCATCTCCTCGCCGCCGGTGAAGTGGCCCTGCTTCTACGGGATCGACTTCGCCAGCCGCGCCGAGCTCGTGGCCAACGGCCTCGACGTCGACGGCGTGCGCGCGTCGATCAACGCGGACTCGCTCGGCTACGTCTCCGAGCAGGGCCTCATCGCGGCGACGGAGCAGCCGGTCAACCGCCTGTGCACCGCCTGCTTCACCGGCAACTACCCCATCCCGCTCGGTGAGTCGGAGGTCCTCGGCAAGCACGTGCTCGAGGGCATCGAGCACCGCGCCATCAGCGGCTGGACGGGTCAGCAGGCCGGGAGCGCCAGCGTGCCCGGTGGCGCGGAGGACGCGCTCCGCCGGCCATGACACCGCCGTCCATGACGCCGAGAGCCGGGCAGTGAGCACCGAGTTCACCTACGCGGCGTCGGGCGTGGACATCGACGCCGGCGAGCGGGCGGTCGCCCTGATGCGCTCCGCCGTGGAGAAGACCAACCGGCCGGAGGTCGTCGGCGGGCTCGGCGGCTTCGCCGGGCTCTTCGCCCTCGACACCACCAAGTACCGGCGTCCGCTGCTGGCGTCGTCGACCGACGGTGTGGGCACGAAGATCGCCTTGGCCAGGAGCCTGGACCGGCACGACACGGTCGGGATCGACCTGGTCGCCATGGTCGTGGACGACCTGGTCGCCTGCGGCGCCGAGCCGCTGTTCCTCCAGGACTACGTCGCCTGCGGGAAGGTCGTTCCGGAGCGCATCGCGGCGATCGTCACCGGCATCGCCGCCGGCTGCACCCTGGCCGGCGCCGCCCTGGTCGGTGGGGAGACGGCCGAGCACGGCGACCTGATGCAGGCCGACGAGTACGACCTCGCCGCGACAGCGGTGGGCGTGGTGGAGGCCGACGCCGTCCTGGGTCCCGAACGCGTCCAGGACGGTGACGTCGTCGTCGCGATGGCGTCCTCGGGACTGCACTCCAACGGGTACTCGCTGGTGCGCAGGGTCGTGGCGACGGCTGGTCTCGACCTGCGGGCGGCACCCGCCGGACTGGAACGGCCGCTGGGCGAGGAGCTGCTCGAGCCGACTCGCATCTACGCCCGGAACTGTCTCGCCCTGGTCGACGAGTTCGGCGTGGACGCCGTGCACGCCTACGCGCACATCACCGGCGGGGGGCTGGCCGGCAACACCGCCCGCGTCGTCCCCGGGGGCCTGGCGGCCGTGCTGGACCGCTCGACCTGGCAGCTGCCGGCCGTCGTCCGGCTGCTCGAGGAGCACGGGGTTCCCCGGGAGGAGAGCGAGCGCGCCTTCAACTGCGGCGTGGGGATGGTGGCCGTTGTCTCGCCGCGGGTGGCCGGCGCGGTCGTGGATCGGCTGACCGCCGCCGGCATCCCGGCGTGGGTCGCCGGCACGGTCGAGGCGCGGACGGACGACGCCGCGCCCGCTGCACACCTGGTCGGCTCCTACCGCTGAGAGGCGCACGACGAGCTCCCGCACGACGAACACCCGCACGAGGAACACCGCAGTGCCCAGGGGGCACTGGGTGTCGGTATCCCGGGCCGCCGCCGTCAACGAGGGCTGGCGGCCCAGCCGTCGTCGGCGTCGCCGTCCGCCCAGCGGTCGGCGTACTCGTCGTCCTCATCGTCGTCGTCCGTCGCGCTCGGAGGCGCGGTGTAGGACGACGGTGCACCGGTGAGTTCCTTCTGCAGCGCAGAAAGGTCGGTGTTCGGTGAGCTGTACTTGAGCTCACGGGCCACGCGTGTCTGCTTGGCCTTCGCTCGGCCGCGCCCCATCGGCTCGACCCCCTCGCTACGGAGTACGGGAGCCCGGCTCCGGGCTGAACGGCCCGCGTGGCGACCCCGACTGAGTGACTGTGTCTCCACGGACTTTACGACACGTATGCGCGGGGGGCACACGTCCCTCCCCGATCGGGGGCGGGCGAGGACCCGGAGAGGTCAGTGCGGCAGCCGGATGGTGGCCA
>JALYMS010000096.1 GCA_030773535.1 Actinomycetota bacterium
AGGGCCGCGGGGGCCGACGTCGTCGCGACGACCGAGGTGCTGCCCGCCCACGGCACCCGCCCCGGCAAGGGCGAGGCGCTGTGGAAGTCACTGGCGGCCACCAGCGGCGATCTCGTGGTCTTCCTCGACGCCGACCTGGTCGGGGACGTCGCGCACTTCGTGCCGGGGCTGCTCGGGCCGCTGCTCAGTGATCCGCAGGTGCGATACGTGAAGGGCTGCTACACCCGGCCCCTTGAGCTCGACGGCGTCGCCTCGCCGGCCGGTGGGGGCCGGGTCACCGAGCTCACCGCCCGGCCGCTGCTCAACGCGCTGTGGCCCGAGCTCGCCGGTTTCGTGCAGCCGCTGGGCGGTGAGTACGCCGGACGGCGGTCGGCGCTCGAGCGGGTTTCGTTCATGTCCGGCTACGGCGTGGAGGTGGGGCTGCTGATCGACCTGCTGGAGCTGGGCGGGCTCGGCTCGCTGGCCCAGGTCGACCTCGGACGACGCCGGCACACCTCGCAGAGCGACGAGGCGCTGGGCGCGATGGCCGGGCAGGTGGTGTCCGCCGTGCTGGCCCGGGCCCCGAGCCGCCGTCCCGGTCAGCCGGCGCTTCACGTCAGCGGCCTGCTCACCCAGTTCCGCCACGACGGAACGGCCTTCGTGCCCCGCAGCAGCGCCGTGGCCGTCGACGAGCGGCCGCCCATGGCGACGATCCCCGAGTACCGCTCCTCCCGGGCCGGGGTCGCCGGCTGATGCGCGTCCATCATGGCCCAAAAGCACGCTTTTGGCCCCTGATGGCGAGGGTCGCATCGCGGGGCGGCATGCCCACGCGAGAAGATCACCGGGTGCTGACTGCAGCGCCGGTCTCCCGCCGGTGATCGACCCCGAGGTCGTCGCCCACCGGGGCGCGACCGCGGACGCCCCCGAGCACACGCTGGCGGCTTACCGCCACGCGGCGGCCATCGGCGCCGACGCGGTCGAGTGCGACGTGCGCATGACCCGCGACGGCGTGCTGGTCTGCGTGCACGACCGCCAGATCCGGCGGACGTCGAACGGCCGCGGAGTCGTGTCGGCACTGCACCTGGCGGAGCTGGAGCAGTTCCAGTTCGGCGCCCGCCGACGACGGCGCCAGCCGTGGGCCGACGACGAGATCCTGGCGGTGACCGACGAGCCCGACTTCCAGAACGGGCTGGTGCTGACCCTGAACCGGCTGCTCGAGTACATCACCGCCAGTCCCGGAACGGTGCGGCTGGCCATCGAGACCAAGCACCCCACCCGGCACGCCAGCAAGGTGGAGGAGGAGCTGGTGAGCTGCTTGCGCCGCTTCGGGTTGCTCGGCCCCCGGGGATCGGCCGAGTGGGCGGGGAAGCCGGCCGTCCGGGTCATGAGCTTCTCGCAGTTCGCCGTGCGGCGGATGCACGACCTGGCCCCCACGGTGCCGACCGTGCAGCTGATCGGCAAACGGCTCCGCCCCGTGCGGCGTGAGCTGCTGGTGGGAGGCGCGACCGCCGTCGGACCCAGCATGGGGTTGCTGCGGTCGGATCCGCTGTTCGTCGCCGATGCCCACGCGTCGGGCAAGGAGGTGCACGTCTGGACGGTCAACCGTCCGCGCGACATGGACCTCGCCCGCGCCCTCGGTGCCGACGCGATCATCACCGACCACCCGGGCGAGCTGCTGCGCCGGCTCGGCCGCGACGTCTCCAGGCCCTGACCTGAGCCTCACCGCGGTAAAGCGTCGCGCTCTACCGCGGTAGAGCTCGTCTCAGGCGAGGGCGGTGTCGTCCAAGGCGTCGATGAGGTCAGCGGGGGTGTCGTAGATCCCGATCGCCCCCGCGTCGCGGAGCTCGTCGTCCCCGAAACCGCCGGACCGCACGACGATCGCCGGCATCCCGGCGTTCTTCGCCGCCTCCACGTCGAAGACCGAGTCCCCGATCATGACGCTGGGCGCATCCGCCGGCTCGCCGAGCTTCTTCAGCGCCACCTGGAGCAGGTCCGGTGCGGGCTTGGTCGACTCGACGTCCTCGCTGGTCGTCCAGCCGTCGGCGAGGTCGCGGGCCTCGAGGAGGTCCAGGGCCCGCTCGACGTGGTGCGGCTTCCCGGAGCTGGCCAGCACCACGCGGTGACCGCGCTCCTTGAGCGCCTCGATGAGCTCCCGAGCGCCGGGCAGCAGCGCCGTCTCCGGCATCAGCGGATCGACCTCCTCCACCCAGAGCTCGCGGGCCCGGTCGCCGATGCGCGCCTCCACCTCCTCGCCGCCGAGTGCGCCCACGAGCTGGTCACCGCCCATGCCGATGAGCCGGTGGATCCGCCAGATCGGATAGGTCTCCCCCAGCGACCGGAAGGCCCGGTACCAGGCCAGGGCGTGTTGGTAGTTGGTGTCGACCAGGGTTCCGTCGACGTCGAGGACGGCGATCTGCCGGGAGGTGTGCGAGCTGCTCATGTGCCGGGGCTGCCCACGACCCGATCGGGCCAACCCCCGTAGCCCGCGCGGACCTCGCCGGTCCGTCGTCCTGGTCCGGCGGCCCGGCCCGCGTGTGGCGCAGCACCTACTGCTTCGACGCGCGTTCGTGCACTCTGCGTTGCTATTCTCGGACGGTGAGTGAGCTGAAGGACCGCCGCGCGCGGAAGAAGGCACAGACGAGGCGGCAGATCGTCGAGGTGGCTCAGTCGCTGTTCGCCGAGCGGGGCTTCGAACCCGTGACGATCGCCGACATCGCGGCCCGGGCCGACGTCGCCGTCCAGACGGTGTTCAACCACTTCCCCAGCAAGGAAGACATCTTCTTCGCCGATCGAGCGGAATGGGTGGGCGCCGCCGCGAGGGCCGTCCGCTCACGACCGAGCGGCGTCGCTCCGCTGACGGCGCTGCGCGAGCACCTCATGAGCCAGGTGCGCCAGTACCAGGAGAGGCTGAGGGATCCGCAGGTCCGCGCCGTGGTGGCCACGCTCGACGCCTCGCCGTCGCTGGGAGCCTACGAGCGGGAGCTCCACCACGAATCCGTACGACAGCTCGGTGCCGCCCTGATAGAAGCATGCCCGGAGGGCAACTCGACCGTGACCGGAGCCCCGCCGTCCGCCACGCTGCGGACGTCGGCCTCCCTGACCGCCGCGGTGTGGTTGGCCGCCGTCCGGGCCCTGCTGATCGAGCAGCGCACAGAGCTGACCAAGGCCGTCGGTGCCGCCGAGCTGGCCGTCGCGGTGGAGCGCCTCGCCGATCAGGTGCTGGGTCAGCTGGAGGCGACCTCGACGATCCTGCAGTGCTGCCCGGGGGTCGAACTTCGGCCGACGCAGATCACCGGCTGGCCGGAAGCCACCCGCCGGGCGGGCTGAGACGCCGGGTCAGACCTGCACCGGCGCGGGGGCGACGCCGACGATCGGCAGCAGCACGTCGTCCACGACCCGTTGCACCTGCTCCTCCGACATCGCGCCGTCCCCGGCCGTCGTGAAGCGCTGCCACCAGAACGCCTGGAGCACCGAGCCCACCAGCGCCAGCCGGCCCGCCTCGACGAGCTCGCCCCGGCGCACCGCGCGGGCGCCGAGCTCCTGCACCACGTCGGCCAGCGGCCGGACCAGGGCCGCCTCCAGACCGGACCGGAGCTCCTCCTCGTGCCGGGCGACACCGACGATGCTGGCCACCGCGCGCTCTTCGCGGTCCAGCGGCCGGGTCCACCGCGCCGCGAGCGCGACGAGGTCACCGCGCAACGACCCGGCGTCCTCCGGAGCGGAGACGAGGGAGAAGCGCCCGACGGCGTCCCGGGTCAGGGCCGCCATGGTGGGCCACCGCCGGTAGATGCCGGCCTTGCCGGCTCGGGCCCGAGCAGCGATCCGGTCGCTGTTGAGCCGGCCCCAGCCCTCCTCCGCGAGGATGTCGACCGCCACGGCGACGAGTTGCTCGGAGAGTTCCGCGCTCAGCGGACGCCCTGGCGCCCGGCTCACCTCGGGTACTCGGAACCGCTCGTCATATGCACCGCGACATCCTGGCCCGAGGATCGGGCGAACCACAATGGCCTGACCACCACTTTCGTATCCGGGCGGGGCCGCGGTACACCCGGGTATGCCGGTCAGGCCCCGGCGGCGCTCTCGACGGGCACCGCCAGGTGCGCGCCGTCGGCGGAGAGCCGGCCCTGCGCCCGCGCCTTGGCGACCATCGCGTCCCACTGCGCCGCCCAGTCGGGGGACGTCGCCCGCGGCTCGGCCGCCGCACGCAGCGCCGCGGCGTCCAGGTGGACGGTCTCCGGGTCAGCGAAGCGCCCGAGACCCGCCCGCTCCAGCACCTCGGCGGCCTCCTCGTCGGTGACCTCCCCGAGCGCGAGGCGCACCTGGCCCAGGTCGTCGATGTCGACCACCCGCGCCTCGGGTCGCTCGTCGGCGCCACCGATCACCTCGACGATCACGTCGTCCTCCTCGTCGTCCGCGGTCCTTCCGGGGCCTCAGGTGCCACTATGGCCTTCATCCCTGGCCCTCACACATGCCACGGGAAGCGGGAGAAGTCCGGGTCCCGCTTCTCCAGGAAGGCGTCCCGCCCCTCGACCGCCTCCTCGGCCATGTAGGCCAGGCGTGTCGTCTCGCCGGCGAACAACTGCTGCCCGACCAGCCCGTCGTCGAGCAGGTTGAAGGAGTACTTGAGCATCCGCTGCGCGGTCGGGCTCTTGGCCACGATGCGGCGTCCCCAGTCCAGCGCGGTCCGCTCCAGGTCGGCATGGGGGACGACGCGGTTGACCATGCCCATGGCGAAGGCGTCGGCCGCGGTGTACTCCTCCCCCAGGAAGAAGATCTCGCGCGCGAACTTCTGGCCCACCTGACGGGCGAGGTAGGCCGAGCCGAAGCCGCCGTCGAAGCTGCCGACGTCGGCGTCGGTCTGCTTGAACCGCGCGTGCTCGGCGCTGGCGAGGGTCAGGTCGGAGACGACGTGCAGGCTGTGGCCGCCGCCCGCGGTCCAGCCGGGGACGACGCAGATGACGACCTTGGGCATGAAGCGGATCAGCCGCTGCGCCTCGAGGACGTGCAGCCGGCCGCTCGACCCCGCGGAGGCCTCGTAGCCGTACTTCCCGCGCACCCGCTGGTCGCCACCGGAGCAGAAGGCCCAGCCGCCGTCCTTGGGGCTCGGACCGTTTCCGGTGAGGAGCACGCAGCCGACGTCGGTGGACAGCCGGGCGTGCTCCAGCGCGGCGATCAGCTCGTCGACGGTCTGCGGCCGGAAGGCGTTGCGGATCTCGGGCCGGTCGAAGGCGATCCGGACCACACCGGCATCGACGGCGCGGTGGTAGGTGAGATCGGAGAAGTCGAAGCCCTCCACCGCCTGCCACGCGGCGGGATCGAAGATCTCGGAGACGTCGTCTCGGGCGCTCATGGCCCGAACCTAGCCGGGGCCGATTCAGCGTCAGCTCAGGAAAGTCCTCCCACGACGTCCTCCACGTCCTTGACGGTGTCCTCGACCACCTTGGTCGTGTCCTCGACGACCTTGGACGCGTCCTCGCAGAGGCAGTCCCCGCTGTTGCTGTCGCCCGAACTGCTCGAGTCGTCCGAACTGCTCGAGTCATTCGAGCTTCCCGAGCTGGTCGAGCTCTTGGTGGTGGTGCCGGAGCTGGTCGAGCTCTTGGTGGTGGAGCCGGAGCTGGTCGAGCTCTTGGTGGTGGAGCCGCCCGACCCACCAGAGGTGCCGCTCGTACTGCCCCCGGAGGTGCCGCTCGTACTGCCCCCGGAGGTGCCGCCCGTGTAACCGCCCGACGACCCGCCGGTGGTGGGACCCGGCTTCGTGCCGCCGCCCGCAGCAGTGCCGGAGCCACCCGGACCCGCGGCCGCAGCCCCACCAGTGCCCGTTCCAGCCGTGCCGCCCGTACCGGCCGTACCGCCTGTGCCCGCCGTACCGGCTCCGCCCGTTCCCGGGCCGCCGGCGCCCGCGCCGGGCGGGGCTGCGTCCCCACCGACTCCGGTCAGGTTTTCGTCCCCGCCGGGGGCCACGCCTGCTCCTGCCGCAGGGTCGGTGACGCCGCCCGGAGCAGTCGTGGCAGACGTGGGGCTGGACTGGGTTCCGATGAAGGGGCCGCCCTGCCCGCCGGCGCCGGGCTCGGTGTCGTCGGAGAAGACGCCGTCGTCGCCGGTGCGACCGCCGTCGGCCGGGGTGTCGGACAGCACCGACAGCATCGGCACGGCGATCAGCAGGCTGACGCATGCGAGCGCGAGAGCGAAGAGGAACGAGCGGCGGCGGCCGGCGATACGGGTGCGGAAGGCATGGCGGGCCGCGCCGAGACGCGAGGCGCTCCTGGATGCGGGTCCGGCAGCGAGGTGGCGGGGCAGGACCAATCTCCTGACGGTGGGAAGAAGGTGGTGCGCTGTGCGGGTGGCCGACTACCCGCCGATGTGCCGATCATGCCGACACGCAGGGGGCCCGATCAGCTCCCGGCGTGTCGTAGCAGCGGTCGCAGCCGGGCCAGGGAAGCGGCCAGCCCGGGATGGAGATCGACCTCGTCGAGCACGGCCAGTGGCACCCAGGCGGCGCCCTCGCTCTCGCCGTCCAACTGCAGGTCCGCGGCCTCGATGCGCCGGGCCGGGCGGGCCAGCACGGTCGTGTACGACCAGCCGCCGTGGTCGTCGACCGACACGGCGCCGAGGACGACGTCGTCCGGCGTGAGGCCGAGCTCCTCGTGCACCTCGCGCAGTGCGCCCACGTCGGCCGGCTCAGCCTCGTGCAGCGCGCCGCCCGGCGTCCCCCACGTCCCGCCGTGGTGGGACCACCCGGCCCGGTGCTGCAGGAGGACCTCGGGACCCTGCGCCCCGTCCCGGTGCAGGAGCAGGCCGGCCGCGCCGGCCCGTCCCCAGTGCCGGTGGCCCTGGGCGCAGGTCACCCAGCCGTCGGTCGAGGCACGCACGCCTCCAGTGAACCCGCTCCGGCGCTCCGACGCCGACCGGAGGGCGTCCTGCCGGACCGTGTGCGCTCACACCCCGTTCCCGGCCGAAAAGGAGCCGTCAGCGCACACCCCTGCCATCGACGGTGGCAGGGGGGCGAGCTGGTGTTCCGCCTACGGCGCGCGGCGCGGAGCGCTAGGTTGCGAGCGAGGACATCCCACCGGACGCACGCGCCCCCACGGAGGACCCGCATGACCACGACCACCACCATGGCCGAGCTGCCCGGACTCGTCGGCACGGAGCTCGGCACCAGCGACTGGTACGAGGTCACTCAGGAGCACGTGAACAAGTTCGCGGACGCGACCAACGACCACCAGTGGATCCACATCGACGTCGAGCGCGCGAAGAGCGAGAGCCCCTTCGGCGGGCCGATCGCCCACGGCTACCTGACCCTGTCGCTGGTCGTTCCGCTGGTCGCCCAGGTGCTCGACGTCACCGACACGGCCATGGGCGTGAACTACGGCCTCAACAAGGTGCGCTTCCCCGCCCCGGTGCCGGTCGGTTCGAAGGTCCGCGCCTCGGTCACCCTCAAGGACGTCGCGGAGTTCAACGGCGGGCTGCAGAACACCCTCTCCGTCACCATCGAGCGCGAGGGCGGCGACAAGCCGGTCTGCATCGCCGAGTGGGTCGTCCGCTACTACGGGCGCTGACCGCCTGGTGCGGATCGCCGTCTTCACCGGGTCGCGGTCGGGCCCGCCGGCCCATGCCGAGGCGGCTGCCGCGTTCGCGACCGGTCTGGCCGCCGCCGGGGTCGGCATCGTCTACGGCGGCGGGCACGTCGGGCTGATGGGGGTGGTCGCCGACGCCGCGCTCGCGGCCGGCGGCGAGGTGGTCGGCGTCATACCCCAGCACCTGGTGGACGACGAGCTGGCGCATCCCGGCCTGCCCCGGCTGGAGGTCGTCGCCTCCATGCACGAGCGCAAGGCCCGGATGGCCGACCTCTCCGACGCGTTCGTGGCCCTGCCCGGCGCCGCGGGGACGCTGGAGGAGCTGTTCGAGGCGTGGACCTGGGGGATGCTCGGCCTGCACGCCAAGCCGACGGCGCTGCTCGACGTGGACGGGTTCTGGCAGCCGCTGCTGGCGCAGCTCCGGCGCATGGTGGACGACGGCTACCTCGACGGCGGTCGGCTGGACGCGCTGGGCGTGGTCACCGACGCCGCACAGCTGCTCGCGTTCGTGGCTGCCTACGAGCACCCCGCCCGGAAGTGGACCAACACCGGGCGGTGACGCCGCGCCCGGTGCGGCCCGCCGGGCGCTGAAGCATGGGAGCTGCCTAGCGTTGCCGTCGTGGAGGCCGAGCGATGGGACGTCGTCGTCGTCGGCGGTGGTCCGGCCGGCGCGGCCGCCGCGCTGGCAGCACGGGCGGCAGGCTGCTCGGTCCTGGTCCTCGACCGCGCCGACTTCCCCCGGGACAAGGTGTGCGGCGACGGCATCGCGCCCGAGGCGCTGGACGTGCTGGCGGGCCTCGGTCTGGACCCCGACGTGCTCACCGAGGGATATCCGGCCGTGCCCCGGCTGCGGCTGCGATCGCCCGGGGGAAGCACCGTCGAGCGGGCGATGCACCGCGGCGCCTTCGTGGTCCCGCGCGAGGTGTTCGACGCCCGGCTGCTCAGCGCGGCGATCGACGCCGGCGCCGAGCTGCGCCGGCACCGGGTGCGGACGGTCACCGCACACCCGACCCACGTCGAGGTGGACGGGTCCGTCACCGCCGGCGTCGTCGTCGCCGCGGACGGCGCCGAGTCCGCCGTCCGGCGGGCGCTCGGGCTGCCGCCCAACCGGCCGCAGCACACCGCGATCGCTCTCCGCGGCTACGCGCCCGACCCGGTCGGTGCACCCGGCGTCCAGGTCATCGCCACGACCGAACAGCGCTGGCCGGCCTATGCGTGGTCCTTCCCGCTGGGCGACGGGCGGTCCAACGTCGGGTACGGGGAACTGGTCTCCAGCGGCGTCACGCGTGCCGACCTGCTGACCGGTCTGAACTCGCTGCTACCCGGCGCCCGCCCGTTCGCTTCGCGGGCCCACCGGCTGCCGCTGTCCACCGGTCGTCCCGGCCTGCCCGACGGCCGGGTGCTGCTCGCCGGTGATGCCGCCTCGCTGATCAACCCGCTGACCGGGGAGGGCATCTTCTACGCGGTCCTGTCCGGCGCGCTGGCCGGCACGGCGGCGGTGCACGGGCCGGATGCGGGACGCGCCTATCGGCGGGCGATCCACCGGCGGCTGGGCCGGCACCTGCGGCACTCCTCGACCGCGTCCTGGGTCAGCCGGTGGCCCGCGGTCATGGACGCCGCCTTCCGTGCCGCCGCCGCCGATCAACGGGTCTTCGACGACGTCGTCCACCTGGGGCTGGCCGACGGCCGCCTCACAGTGCGCACCCTCGCCGCCGCCGTCCGCCGCCTGCTCGAGCGACCCGCTAGGGCCCGGTGACCGCGGGGAACCCGCCGCGACGGCCGTAGGCCAGCGTGCGGGCCGCCGCGAGGACGACGGCGTTGTCGATGAACCGGCCGTCGGGCAGCTGGAATCCCGCGGTCCCGGCCTGGACGGCCTCGGCCAGCTGGGACTGCAGCTGCTCCGCCGCAGCGATCTCCTCGGGCGTCGGGGTGAAGGCCTCGTTGATGACCGGCACCTGGGCGGGGTGCAGCGCGGTGCGACCGTGGAAGCCGTACCGCCTGCCCTCGAGGCAGCTCTGCCGGAGACCCTCCAGGTCGCGCAACGCGGGCCAGACGCTCTGCACCGGCGCCGGGAGGCCGGCAGCCCGGGCGGCGAAGACGACCCGCGAGCGGGCGTACTGCAGCCCCTCCCCCGTGGCGCCCACGTCGGCCTGCAGGTCCTGCTCGCCCAGCGAGACGCCCGCGAGGCGTCCGGACGCCGAGGCGATCTCCGGCACCCGCTCGACCGCCGCCGCCGTCTCGAGGATCACCTGGATCCGGGCCCCGGACCCGGCCTCGTCGAGCCAGGTGGCCACCGTGCGGACGTCGTCGGCCGACTGCGTCTTCGGCAGCCGGATGCCCTCGATCGTGGCGCCCGCGACGGCCTCGACGTCGTCCCGGATCCAGCCGGACCCCAGCTGGTTGACGCGGACCCACGTCGGCTTCCGGGGCGCCTCGCGCAGCACCCGGGCCACGGTGCGGCGCGCGTCGTGCTTCCGGCTGGGCGCGACGCCGTCCTCGAGCTCGAGGATCACGGCGTCCACCTCGGACGCGTACGCCTTCTCGATGTGGTCCTCGCGGTGCCCGACCACGTACAGGTAGCTGCGGTGCAGCCCGACCTCGGTCACCAGACCTCCTCGTTCCCGCCGGTCCCCGCGGCCTCCAGGCGCAGGACGGCGTCCAGTGCGACGACCCCGCCGGCGCACTGGACCGC
>JALYMS010000097.1 GCA_030773535.1 Actinomycetota bacterium
GGGTGACGTTGTCCGTCACCCGGCGGCTCCGCCTGTCACAGAAGGGACGGGCAGCGTGGCCACCCTCGACACCGCGCCCGCAGCACCCACGCCGCCGGCGCTCGCAGCACCGGAGGTCTTCAACGCCGCCGAGTGGCTGGTCACCCGGCATGCCGTGGCAACCCCGAAGCGACGGGCAGTCACCGCGATCGGGCTCGGTGGCAGCGTGCGCACCTTCACCTACGGCGAGCTCGACCAGGAGGTACGCCGCTTCGCCGCTGCCCTGATGGCCTCGGGGGTCCGTCCGGAAGAGCGGCTTCTCCTGTGCATGGGCGACACCCCGGAACTGCTGACAGCGTTCCTGGCCGGTCTGCGGATCGGTGCCGTTCCGGTTCCGGTGAGCACGATGCTCAAGCCGAAGGACATCGCGGTGCTGGCGCGCGACAGCCGCGCCCGGCTTCTGGCGCTCAGCTCGGAGTTCACCGAGCTGGCGCCGGCCGTGGGCGGACTGCCGGACCTGGCCGACGTCGTCGTCCTGACCGATGGTTCCTCCTTCCCGCTTCCCGAGGTCGAGGGGACCCGCGTCCGGGACTGGGCCTCGTTCGTGACCGCCGGCGCGGACTTCCTCGACCGGGCGGCCACGCCCTATCCGACGGTCGCCGACTCTCCTGCCTTCTGGCTCTACACCTCCGGAACGACAGGCACGCCCAAGGGCGCGATGCACCGGCACGGATCCCTGCGCGACACCGCCGAGACCTACGCCCGGGACGTGCTGGCCATCGGTCCCGACGACGTCACCTTCTCGGTCGCCAAGTTCTTCTTCGCGTACGGACTGGGCAACACGCTGACGTTCCCGTTCTCGGTCGGAGCGAGCACCGTCCTCGACCGATCGCGGCCCTCTCCGGCCGGCACGCTGCGGGTACTCCGCGAGTTCGAGCCCACGCTGTTCTTCGGCGGGCCGACCTACTTCGCGGCGCTGCTCGCGGCCGGGCTCCCCCAGGACGCGTTCGCCGGCGTGCGAGCGTGCGTCTCGGCCGGCGAGGCCTTTCCGGCTGCCCTGTTCGAGCGGTTCACCTCGAACTTCGGCGTGGAGATGCTCGACGGCATCGGCTCGACCGAGATGTTGCACATCTTCATCAGCGGCCGGCCCGGCCGTACCCGCCCGGGATCCACCGGAGAGATCGTCGCCGGCTACGACGCCAAGATCGTCGATGACGACGGCAGTCCCGTGCCCGACGGCGTCCCCGGCAACCTGTTCGTGCGCGGCAGCTCGGCCGCGACCGGCTACTGGTGCCGGATGGCGACGACGCGGCTGGTGTTCCAGGGTGACTGGGTGCGCACGGGGGATACCTACGTGCGCAGCAGTGACGGCTACTACAGCTCCCTGGGCCGCACCGACGACATCATCAAGGCTGGCGGCATCTGGGTCTCCCCCACCGAGGTGGAGGAGAGACTGCGGCAGCACCCCGATGTCGTCCAGGTGGTGGTCGTCTCGTTGCCCGACGAGACCGGCCTGGATAAGCCGGTCGCCTGCACCGTCCTGTCCCCGGAATCCACGGCGACGGAGGACGACCTCGTCAGTTTCTGCCGCGAGGGCCTGGCCGCATTCAAGCGACCCCGCAACGTGCTCCTGTTCGACGAGCTGCCGACGACGGCGACGGGCAAGTTGCAGCGCTTCCGCGTGCGTGAACTGGCGCTGGAGCGCCTCGGCTCGGCGAGAGCCGACCTGACCCCCACCACCGGAGGACCAGCATGACCGCCACCGAGACCCGGCCCCCCGGTGCCTCAGCGGACGAGGGACGGCGGGTCGACGTCGACCTGCTGATCGTCGGCGCCGGCCCGGCCGGGCTCTACGCCGCCTACTACGCGGGGTTCCGCGGGCTGCGCACCGCCGTCGTCGACAGCCTTCCCGAGCCTGGCGGCCAGGTGATGGCCCTCTACCCGGAGAAGATGGTCTACGACGTCGCCGGCTTTCCGGGCATCAAGGGCCGCGACCTCGTCGCCGGCCTGGTCGAGCAGGCGGCCCGGTTCGACCCGGCCTACGTGCTCGGCGAGCGGGCCGAGCACCTGACGAACGAGGCGGGGCACCGGCCGCGCGCCGGCGAGCGGCTCGTCGTCGCCACCGACAAGGGCACGAAGATCACCACCAGCGCCGTGGTCATCACCGGCGGCATCGGCACGTTCACGCCGCGCCCGCTGCCCGGCGGTGCCGCCTGGGAGGGGCGCGGCCTGACCTACGTCGTCAAGGAACTCACCGCACACGCCGGAAAGGACGTCGTCATCGTCGGCGGCGGCGACAGCGCGGTCGACTGGGCGCTGGCTCTCGAGGGCCTCGCCTCCTCTGTCACCCTCGTGCACCGGCGGAAGCACTTCCGGGCGCACGCCGCCAGCGTCACCGACATGGAGAACGGCGCGACCGTCGTCGTCACCGACGCCCAGGTCAGCCACCTCGAGGGGGACGAGCGACTGCACACCGTGCACGTGAAGCACAAGGACGGCGAGGTCACGCCCTACAGGGCGCAGTCTGTCATCGCCGCCCTCGGGTTCACCGCCGACATCGGACCGCTGGAGACCTGGGGCATCGAGATCGTCGACCGGAAGATCATGGTCGACACCGCGATGCGCACGTCGGTGCCGGGCGTCTACTCCGCCGGCGACATCACCGAGTACCCGGGCAAGGTGCGGTTGATCGCCGTAGGTTTCGGGGAGTCCGCGACCGCCGTCAACAACGCAGCCACCTATCTCGATCCCGACCAGCCGCTGTTCCCGGGCCACAGCAGCGACGACCCCGCCGGCATCGGCGCCGCCACCGCGCACTGACACCGCGCATACTTCGTCTTCTCCCACCACCCACGCTCTGTCTTCCCCCACCACCCACCCGAGGAGATCGCCACCGTGCCCTACGTCATCGGCTCCGAGTGCATCGACACGACGGACATGTCCTGCGTGGAGGAGTGCCCGGTCGACTGCATCTACGAGGGCGACCGGAAGCTGTACATCAATCCCAAGGAGTGCATCGACTGCGGCGCCTGCGAGCCCGTCTGCCCGGTCGAGGCCATCGCCCAGGACCGGCGGGTGAGCGAGGAGAACGAGCCGCACATCGCGGACAACCGGCGCTTCTTCGTCGAGCCCCTGCCCGGTCGGGACGCACCCCTCGGGAGCCCGGGCGGGGCGTCGAAGGTGGGCAAGCTCGGCGTCGACACCGAGCTCGTCGCCGAGCACTCCTGACGGCATGGCGATCTACGCGCTCGACGGGGAGGCCCCCACCATCCATCCCAGTGCCTGGGTGAGTCCCGACGCCACGGTGATCGGCCGCGTGCGGATCGGCCCCGAGGCCAGCATCTGGCCCCAAGCCGTCCTCCGCGGGGACTACGGGGGGATCCGCGTCGGTGCCCGGACATCCATCCAGGACGGCACGGTGCTGCACACGACCGAGGAGTGGCCGACGGTGATCGGCGACGAGTGCGTCGTCGGCCACCTGGCCCACCTCGAGGGCTGCACCATCGGCAACCGCTGCCTGATCGGCTCGAACTCGGTGGTGCTCAACCGCGTCGTCATCGGCGACGGATCGCTGGTGGGCGCGGGCGCGCTCGTGGCCGAGGACACCCATGTCCCGCCGGACCACCGAGCCCTCGGCATCCCGGCGCGGGTACGGCCGGGAGCCGACATCGACGAGCACATGGACTACGCGGTGGCGGTCTACGTCGAGAACGCGCGCCGCTACCGCGACGGCCTGACCCGCGTGGACTGATCGGCGACCTCAGCGCAGGCCACCGGTCGCCTCCACGACTGTCCCGGTCATCCAGCGCGCTTCCGGCCCCAGCAGGAACGCGATGACGGCGGCGACGTCGTCGGGGTTCCCCAGCCGGCGCAGCGCCGGCGCCTTGGCCATCGCCTCTATCGCCGTCTCCCCGGTCGTCGACCGCAGCTGCGGGGTGTCGGTGGCCCCGGGGCGCACGGCGTTGACCCGGATGCCCTGCCGCCCGAGTTCCTTGGCCGCGACGCGGACGGCGGCCTCGGCGGCCGCCTTGCCCATCACGTAGGAGGTCTGCCGGGCGGGAGCGAGCTCTGCAGCGGCCGACGATACGACGACCACCGCACCGCCGTCGGACAGCCGCCGTCCGGCCTGCTGGAGGGTGAGCGCGACCGACCGGGCGTTCAGCGCCCACGAGTCGTCGAGCTCCTCGACGGTCAGGTCGTCCAGCCGGGTGTAGGTCCAGGCGCCGGCGCAGTGCACGACGCCGGTGAGCATGTTCCCGGCCGCGTCGAAGGCTGCCGCGACATCGTCCGGCCGGCGGACGTCGCACGGCACCGTCCGGACGGCACCGCCGAGTTCGCTCACGAGCTCGGCCGCTCGGTCGGCGCCCGTCCGGTGCGTGAAGACGACGGACGCGCCCTCCTCCGCGAGCCGGCGGACCACTGCTGCCCCGATGCCGCTGCTGCCGCCCAGGACCAGGACGACACCGTCTGCCACCATGCGCAACACTCTACGGGCCGACGCTGTGCCGTAGGATCCGCGTAGCAGATGCCGATGGGCAGGAGGAGGATGCGGTGCAGGTCTTCCTGACCCTGAGCTTCGACCAGCGTGCGGTCGCCGCGGAGGCACGCGCCGCCGAGGAGGCGGGATACGCCGGGGTCGCCGCCGGCGAGCACCTCTTCTTCCACGGCCCCCACCCGAACGGATTCGTGGCCCTGGCAGCGGCCGCGGGGGCCACCAGCCGCATCCGGCTGCTGACCTCCCTCACCGTGCTCCCGCTCTATCCCGCCGCGCTGGCCGCGAAGCTGGCGACGACCCTCGACCAGGTGTCCGGAGGGCGGTTCGACATGGGCGTAGGAGTGGGCGGCGAGTGTCCCCCGGAGTTCGTGGCGGCCGGCGTCGAGGTGACGCAGCGCGGCGCCCGGACCGACGAGGCCCTCGAGCTGATGCGGGCCCTGTGGACCGGCGAGAGCGTGGACTTCGACGGCCCGTTCACCCGGGTTCCGGAGCTGGGCCTCGCTCCCGGACCGGTGCAACCGGGTGGCCCGCCGATCTGGCTGGGCGGCCGCAGTCCGGCGGCCATCGCCCAGGCCGGCCGCTTCGGCGACGTCTGGATGCCCTACATGTACACCCGCTGGCCTCGAGCCTGGCTGAGGTGCGGGCGGCGGCCGAGGCATCCGGTCGCGACCCGGGCGATGTGCGCGGGGCGGTGTTCTGCTGGGACGGCGTGGACCAGGACGCCGCAGTGGCCCGGCAGGAGGTCATCGAGGGGGTCAGCGCGGTCTATCAGCAGGACTTCACGCGGCTCGCCGACCGGTACCTCCTGCACGGCGACCCTGGGCGGATCGTCGCCCGTGCGCGCGAGTACGCCGAGGCCGGAGCCGACACGGTGATCTTTTCCTCCGTCGGGCGGGTGCCCGCCGCCGCCAGATCGTCGACCTGTTCACCGCCGAGGTGCTTCCTGAGATCCAGCCGCCTGCCTGAGGAGTTCCATGTCCGCCGAGACCGACCACTCCGCCCCTGCACCCGTCGCGGTGATCGGCGGTGGGCAGATGGGAGCCGGGATCGTCCAGGTGCTCCTCACCGCCGGCGCGGCGGTGACCCTGGTCGAGCCGCAGGCGCCCGACCGCGCCCGGAGCCGGGTGACGACCGGACTCGAGGGTGCCGCGGAGCGCGGAAAGCTGGATGAGCCGGTACCCGCCGTCCTGGAACGGCTGACGGTGCGCACGTCGGTGGCCGAGGTGCCGGCCGACGCCGAGCTGGTCGTCGAGGCCGTGCCGGAGGACCCGGCGTTGAAGGCCGAGGTGCTGAGGACGGCCGAGGCCGCGGTGGGCGCGCGCGCCCTGCTTGCGACGAACACCTCCTCGCTGTCGGTCGGCGAGCTGGCCGCCGTCCTCGACCGGCCGGAGCGCTTCTTCGGCCTGCACTTCTTCAACCCGGTGCCGGCGTCCCGGCTGGTCGAGATCGTGGTGCCGGCCGGGGACCACGCCGGAGTCGGTCACCGAGGCGCAGGAGTGGGTGCGCCGCATCGGCAGGACGGGGATCGTCGTGGGCGACTCCCCCGGCTTCGCCTCTTCCCGGCTGGGTGTGCTCCTGGGCCTGGAGGCCATCCGGATGCTGGAGGAGGGGGTCGCCGACGCCGAGGCGATCGACACCGCGATGGAGCTTGGCTACCGCCACCCGATGGGCCCGCTGCGCTCGACGGACCTGGTCGGCCTGGACGTCCGGCTGGCGATCGCCGAGTACCTGCACCGGACGCTCGGCGAGCGCTTCGCCCCGCCCGCGCTGCTCCGCGACAAGGTGGCCGCCGGCGAGCTCGGCCGCAAGACCGGACGCGGCTTCCACAGCTACGACTGACGTTCCCGCCCGGCCGTCGCATCGTCCAGACGCGCTCGCCGCACCTGCGGGGTACGGGCTGCCCTATGCCTGCGGGGAGCACCGAAGCGCCCGGGCCGGAGCCGGCGTACCGGGGCTCCGGCAGGTCGATCGACGCGACGTCGTCCAGGTCACTCAGGGACGGACGACGACCCGGAACGGGAACGGGCCGGTGGCGAGGAGGGCGACGAGGTCGGCCCGCCGGTCGCGGACGGCGGCTTGGTTGACGTAGCCCTTGTCGGTGATCTCACCGGCGTCGAGCTGCGCGGGCTCGGTCAGCACCAGGAGTCGTTCCACGGTCTGCGAGGAGCCACCGCCCTCGGCGGCAAGCCGCTGCATCGTCGCGGCCAGCTCGGTCCGCAACGACTCCTCGGGCACGCCATCGGCGTCCGCCCGGCCCGCGTGATGCGGGTGCAGCCACACCATGGCGGTGACGCAGTCGCCGTCCTGTCCGCAGATGACCGCGTCGGTGACCAGTCCCTGCGAGGCCGAGAGCAGTTTCGGGCGCAGGGTGCCGACGCTGACGAAGGTGCCGGTGGACAGCTTAAAGTCCTCGGCGATGCGGCCCCGGAACAGCAGCCCAGCAGCTACGTCGTCCGGATCGGCGAGCGCCACGGCGTCGCCCGTGCGGAAGAAGCCCTCCTCGTCGAACGCGGCCTCGGTGAGGTCGGGACGGCGGTGGTAGCCGGGCGTGACGTTGGGGCCCTTGACCCGGATCTCCTGCTTCTCCCCCACCGGCACCATCGCCACCTCGACCCCGGGCAGGGGGACCCCGAGGACATCGCTCCGGGTGATCGGAAAGTGCGCCGAGGTCGCCGCTGGGGCGGTTTCGGTGAGACCCCAGGACGTGGTCATCCGCATGCGCCCGCTGTGCTCGGCGGACAGCTTCTCCAGCCGGTCCCACAGCTGCTGGGGCAGCGCGGCCGCGGCGAAGAAACCGAGCCGCAGGCGGTCGAGGAAGGAACGGGCCAGGTCGGCATCGTCCTCCAGCAGCGGCAGCAGGGCTGCGTACCCGGCCGGCACGTTGAAGTAGAGCGTCGGCCGGACGTCGGTGAGGTTGCGTGCGGTGCGCCCGATCAGCGGCGGCGCCGGACGGCCGTCGTCGATCCAGAGGCTGCCGCCGTGCGTGAGCACCATGTTGAGGTTGTGGTTGCCACCGAAGGTATGGCTCCACGGCAGCCAGTCGAGCAGCACGGGGGGCTCGTCCGCCAGGAAGGGCCACACCTGGCGCATCATCTGCTGGTTCGCCGTGAGCATGCCGTGGGTGTTGATGACGCCCTTCGGCGTGCCGGTGGAGCCCGAGGTGAACAGGATCTTGGCGACGCCGTCGCGTCGGAGCGCGGCGCATCGCCGGTCGACCTCGGCGGTCGGCTCCGCCCCGAACGCCTCGGGCGTTAGGTTCCCGTCCGCGCTGAGGACCGTGCGGCCCTCCGCCACGGCGGCGATGGCCGCGTCCAACGAGCCGTCCTCGGCGACCACGAGCCCCGGGTCGACGAGATCGGCCATGGCGCGCAGCTTGAGGTGGTCGCGGGTCTGCAGGGAGTAGGCGATGCTGGTGGGCACCACCGGCGCGCCGACCGACAGTGCGGCCATGGTGACGGTCAGGTGCAGCCGGCTGTTGCCCGAGAGGATCATCACCGGACGGTCGGCCAGCCCGCGGTCGAGCAGCCCTTGCGCCAACCGGTCGGCCTGCTCCCGCACGTGGCCCCAGGTCGAGGTGAGCCACTCCCCACTGGCACCTCGCTCGGCCACCAGCACACGCTCGGGGTGGGCTTCGCTGTGCGCCCGGAAGTCGTGCACCACGCTCGCCGCGTGGTCCTGGAGCGGCTCCGTGGAGCGGATGAGCAGGCGCCCGTCCGGTCGTCGCTCGGCCTCTATCCGCGGCGGTGCGAAGGAACTGGCCAGGTCCCCGGTCATCAGTCGGTCACCTCCAGGACCAGCGCGGCGCCGGTGTCGCCGGCGGCGCAGCCGGTGAACAGGCCGAGCCCGCCGCCGCGCAGCCGCAGCGTCTCGATGAGCTCGGCGATGGACCGCAGCCCGGTCGGCCCCTGGGGGTGGCCGAAGACGAGACTGCAGCCGTAGGCGTTCATGTCCCCGGGCTTGACGCCGGTCTCGCGGGCGAACCACAGGTCGTTGACCGCAAACGGATTGTGGGTGGTGATCGCCTGGACGTCGTCCAGGGAGCGCCCCGCCGACTCGAGGGCGCGCAGCGCGGCCGGCACCGGCGCCTGCGGCATCCGGCTCTTCGCGACGCGGGCGAAACCGACCCCCAGGATTCGCACGATCCCCTCGCCCGAGATCTCCCGCGCCTCTGCCTCGGTGGTGACGACAGCGCCGGCGCAGCCGTCGGCAGGATGGGTCTGCGAGGCGAAGGTGTGCAGCGCGTCGGGCGCGGCCGGCGGGAGCGTCCCGATTCCGTCGCGCGTCTTCGGACGCACGCCCTCGTCGGCGTCCAGGGTGAGCGCGCCCTTGCGCTTCGGGATCTCCACGGGTACCTGGTAGCGGCGCTGGAAGGCCCGGTCGTCTGCGAGCGAGGCCGCGTACTGCTCCCACCGCAGGGCAGTGAGGTCGTCGAGCTCCTCACGGGTGACGCCCATCTCGGCGGCGACCGCCTCGGCGGCCGTCAGCATGCCGGCCCCCGCCCACGGGTCGCGGGCGAAGCTGTCGAGCACCCAGTGCGAGGTCACCGGGGCCCCACCCATCGCGGTCGGGGCCGGCCACGCCAGGCTCGGGCCGTTCGAAATCCGGTCGGTCCCGACGACCAGGTGGGTGCCGGCACCAGCAGCAACCGCCCCGGCCGCCGCGTGCAGCGCGGCCACGCCTGTCGCACAGGCCTGGGAGACCATCGGCCCGGTCAGCCCAGGGGCCCCGATGCGGCCGGCCAGCGTCGGGGCCCCGTAGAAGATTTGCTTTTGCGGCACCGTCCATCCCAGCACCAGGCCGGCGAGACGCGCCGGGTCGATGGA
>JALYMS010000098.1 GCA_030773535.1 Actinomycetota bacterium
TGAGCACCAGCCACTCGTCGGGCTTCTGCGGGTGGGCGGTCAAGATCGTCACCAGCCCGGTCACGGCGGACGCCGACAGGGTGCCGACCACCGGCCGCCAGAGGAGGTACGCCGCCAGCGGTATGAGCACGGCGACGAGCAGTTGGACCGGCTTCACCGCCTCCCAGCCCGCCAGGTCGGTGGCGGCCGCGAGCCTGCCCTGGAGCCACCCCAGGGCGGGCGGGTAGTAGGCGGGGAGATCGCGGTAGCCGTAGTCGACGAGTGCCGGCGTCTCGGCGTACCGGGTCGCGATCTGCGTGCGGAAGGAAGAGTCGGCGTAGAGCCCGGACCACCCCCAGCGGGTGCCGTGCAGCGCCGCCGTACCGGCCGCGCCGAGCAGTACCCCGGCCGCGACGACGCCGGCGTCGGCTGCCGGCCCCGGTCGCCGACGGGCCACGAGGGCAACCGCCGCACCGGCCAACGCGCCACCGACGGTCAGGACCAGCACGAGGCGGTCCTGCCACGCCTGCTCGACGACGGTCACGTCCGCGACGTCGATCAGCCAGGCGGTCACTGCCCACCCCGCGAGGATCAGCGCGAGCAGGAGGGCCGGCCGCAGCAGCCGCCGGCTGCTTCCGCGATCGGGCTGACGTGATCGGTCTTCTCGGCGAGGCGCTTGGAGCTGTTCTGTCACGACCACGCTCTCGATGTAACCAGCCGAAGGCGATGGTCACATCGCGGGCCACGGTGTGTTGCGGCGTCGCTAGGGCGCCACCTCCGCGGGATCGACCTCGGCTCCGCTGAGGCCCCGCGCGTGTTGGTGCTGCTCGTGGAAGGCGATCCATTCCCGGCCGAGTTGCTCCCGACGTGCCTGGTCGGTGCTCTCCCGGAACAGCGGAAGGGCGTCACGTTCCTCCTCCTGCAGGTGCTCCTCGTTGACCTCGCGCGCGGCCCGCAGGGCCTGCCACCAGGTCTCGCTGCCGGGAGCGTGCTGCTGCACCGCGCGGACGCTGTCGCGAATCTCGTTGTGTTCCCGGACGGCGTGGCGGGCCTCCTCGGTTCCCTCGTCGGCGGCTCGCGCCAGCTTCGGATACAGCAGCGACTCCTCGCCGCTCGCGTGGATCTCGAGGAGTTCGGCCAGGTTCGCCCATGCCTCCGTCAGCTCCGCCGCGTCGGTCAGCGCGTCGATGGCCTCGAACTGACGGCGCATGGCGTCATGTTCCAGCTCGACGAGGACCGTGATGTCCGTGTCCCGCCGCGCGGCCGCAGAGGGATCGCCCTCCGCGCGACCCGTGGGGGTGTCTCCGCCCCGCTCGGGGCTTCCGAGGACGAGCGCGCCATCTGCCGTCGCGACCGACCAGATGGCGACCCCGGACGGCGCCGGGCCGTCCACGATCTCCCCGGTCCGCACGTCGAAGCCGGCCATGTGGCAGGGGCAGACGACGGTGTGTCCCTCCAGCTCGCCCTCCGCGAGGGAGCAGCCGGCGTGCGGGCAGGTGTCGTCGAAGGCATGCAGCTCGCCCGCCAGCATGGCGACCGCCACCACCGAACCCTCGTGCTCGACGGTGATCATCTCGCCGTCCGCGGGCGGTGCGGGTGCAGAAGAGTCCTGTGCTGTCATCCTGGGCCCCTACCCGGAGCCAGGGCGGCTACCCGACCGCCGCGGCTGCCGGCGGCACGGACCGTCCTGCCACCGCCGGACGTCCCCGGGCCCTCTCCGCGAGCAGGGAGGGCCGCGGGGAGCCCTCCCTGCGGCGGCGCGGCTCAGGGGAGCGGCATCCCGCCGGTGACGCCGATCCGCTCACCGGTGATGTAGCTCGACTCCTGGGCGGCCAGGAAGACGTAGGCCGGAGCGAGCTCCGCAGGTTGACCGGCGCGGCCGATGGGCGTCTCGGCGCCGAAGGAGCCCACCTTCTCGGCGGGCATGGTCGCCGGGATCAGCGGGGTCCAGATCGGGCCCGGGGCGACGGTGTTCACTCGGATCCCCCTGGGCCCGAGCTCCTGAGCGAGGCCCTTCGTGAGGTTCACCAGCGCGCCCTTGGTGGAGGCGTAGTCCAGCAGCTCGGGGGAGGGCTCGTAGGCCTGGATCGACGTCGTGATGATGATGCTCGAGCCCGGCTGCATGTGCCCGACGGCTGCCTTGCACAGCCAGAAGGTGGCGAAGACGTTCGTGTAGTAGGTGCGCATCAGCTGTTCGGTGGTCAGATCCTCGATGCCCCCGATCGTCATCTGGTACGCGGCGTTGCTCACCAGCACGTCCAGGCCGCCGAGCTCGGAGACGGTGCGCTCGACCAGGTCCTGGCAGAAGGCCTCTTCCCGGAGGTCACCGGGCGCGGTCACCGCGGTGCGCCCGGCGTCCCGGACCACGCGCGCAGTCACCTGTGCGTCGTCCTCCTCCTCGGGCAAGTAGTTGATCACGACGTCGGCGCCCTCTCGGGCGTAGGCCAGCGCCACGGCCCGGCCGATGCCGGAGTCGCCGCCGGTGATGAGCGCGCGCTTCCCCTCGAGCCGGCCGCTGCCCCGGTAGCTCGCCTCGCCGTAGTCCGGCTCGAGGTCCATGTCGGACTCCAGCCCCGGGTGCTCGATCTGCTGGGCGGGCAGGGCATCGGGTTGGACGTACTGCGTGGTGGGGTCCTGGGGGGAGTACTGGTCCTGGCTCATGGGGCTCCTTCGCCGTGGTCTGGGACCGGTCCCTACCCAGCCGCAGCCTCGGCAGACCGGAGACCCGGCACACCGGACGTCGCCGCAGGCGTGCGACGCACCGGACCATCGGTGCCGTGAACGGCAGCGACGGCTCGGCGTGGGCAGGAGGGGCGCAGGCGGATCCAGGCCCGAGCCCCGTGCCCGTGGCCCCTGTCGCTTCCCGGAGTTCTCGTCGGACTGGGAACGGGCCCCGGCGACCCCACTGGACGTGAGCCGACATCGAAGCGCCCGGGCGCCTGACATGCGGCGATCCGGGTCCATGATCAGGGTCAGGCCCGGCGACCACCTCCCCTTGCCGATGGTCTCGACGGCGAGCCGGCCACGACCGGCGATGGCACTGGGCGTCCCCCTTGTCCCCAGGGGGTTGATCTACCTGCTCACGCGTTCCGTGAGGAGCTCTTGGACGATGGGCCCGGGTGGAACGGCACCGGCGGAGGGAGGGGCCGGGGCGCGGACCGTCCGGGGCGCTACAGTCGGCGGTCAAGAGCGGGAGCTGGGGCACCCCCGGCTGAGAGGGCGGCAGGACGCGTCGCCGACCGCAGGAACCTGACCGGGTAATGCCGGCGAAGGGACTCGACGTGGTGGGCATCCCCCTGACCGTGGTAGCTATTGCCGCCGTCCTGCTGTTGTTCGCCGCGGTCGGTCTCGCGGTCGGTCGCGATCGTGACCTGGAGGAGTTCGCCGTCGCCCGCGGCACCCAGGGCGGCGGAACGCTCGGCCTGTCGTTCTTCGCCTCCGGCGTAGGGGCATGGGTGCTGTTCGCGCCACCGGAGGTGGGCGCCTCGGTCGGCCTGGCCGGGGTGCTCGGGTACGCAGTGGCGATCACCCTGCCGCTGGCGGCACTGGCCCTGGTCGGCCGGCGGTTGCGGCGAATCGTCCCGGCCGGGCACAACCTGGTCGAGTTCGTGCGAGTCCGCTTCGGGCGGGTGATGCACCTGTACGTGCTGGGGATCTCGCTGGTCTACATGCTGGTGGCCCTGGCCGCCGAGCTGACCGCCACCCAGGCCGTGCTGGGCCGGCTGACGGACATCGACCCCCGGGTCGGCGTCGCCGCCGTCGCCGCGGTGACCATCCTCTACACCGCGTACGGCGGGCTGCGCGCCTCCATCCGCACCGACGTGTGGCAGGGCTGGCTGCTCCTGCTGCTGCTGACCGTGGTCGGGGTCGTGGTCCTCCGGGCGCTGCCGGACGGCGGCCCGCCGAATGGCGATCAGATCTTCGACGTGGACGCGGCCGGGCTGGAGGGCGCCGCGACGCTGGTGGTCGCTGTCGTGGCCACGAGCCTGTTCCACAACGGCTACTGGCAGCGCGTGTGGTCGGCGCGCGACGAGCGCGCCCTGGCGCGTGGTGCGCTGATCGGTGCCGCGGCGCGGTTCCTCGTGGTGCTGCCGGCGGGTCTGGTCGGGCTCCTGGCCGCCGCTGCGGCGGTCGACCTCGGCTCCCCGCCGGCGCCGTTCTTCGCGCTCCTGACCGGCAGCTCACAGTGGGTGCTCGTCGTCGTCCTCCTGTTCACCATCGCGCTGGTCACCTCGACCGTGGACACCCTGCAGGGCGGGCTGGCCGCGGCGGTCGTCACCGAGGTGCCGCGGATGGGCCTGCGCGGCGCGCGGGTGCTGGTGGTGCTGCTCACCGTGCTCCCCACGCTCGTCGCGTTCCAGGGCTTCTCGGTGCTGCGGCTGTTCCTGATCGCCGACCTGCTGTGCGCGGCGACCATCGCGCCGGCCTTTCTGGGGTTGTGGCGCCGCGCGACCCCCGCCGCCGCGATCGCCGGAGCCATGGCGGGCCTGGTCGGCGCGCTGGCCTACGGACTCGCTGCCGGTGGGTCGCTGGATGCCGCCCTCGCCCTGGCCACCTTCGCCGGCGGCCTGTCGCTGCCGCCGTTCGCGGCGGCGCTGGCGGCGTCCACCGCGGTCACCGTCCTGGTGTCCCTCCTCGGCCGGCGCGAGACCGACCTGCGCTCCCTGTCCGACGCCGTCGTTCCGCTGACCTCGCCCCCGGTCCGCGCGGAGGCGCGATGAGCCCCGACCTCCCCGACCTCGACGCCCGGCTGCTGGTCTGGATCGAGCAGGCGGCGCAGCGGTGGGACCACGCCAGCCCCGACGCAGCCGGGGAGGCGGAGTTCGACCGGCTGGCGCTGGAGCTGTTCGCCGACCAGTACGAGCGCAACGCCCCCTACCGGCGCTTCTGCCGTGCCCGGGGAGTGCAGCCGGGGCGAATCGCTAGGTGGGAGCAGATCCCGCCCGTGCCGCTGAGCGCGTTCAAGGAGCTCACCCTGTCGTGCGACCCGCCGGAATCTGCTGCCGCGGTGTTCACGACCAGCGGCAGCACCGACCCGAGCCGGCGGGGGCGCAACCACCACCCGCACCTGCGGCTGTACGACGCCTCGCTGCGGGCCGGCTTCCGGCACTGGTTCCTGCCCGATCGCGAGCGGCTGCGGCTGCTGGTCCTCAACCCGCCGCCCGCGCAGCAGCCGCATTCCTCCCTCGCCTACTTCCTCGGGCGCCTGGTCGACTTCTTCGGGGCGCCGGGCAGCGGCTTCTTCGTCGACGGGAAGGGCCTGGCTGTCGACCGGCTGTCGGTGGCGCTGAGGGAGGCCGAGCGCGACGGGGTGGCTGTCGGGCTGCTCGGCACGTCGTTCGCCTACGTGCACCTGCTGGACGCCCTGGAGGCCTCCGGCGCCGCGTTCACCCTCCCCGTCGGGAGCCGGCTGCTGGACACCGGCGGGTTCAAGGGCCGCTCCCGGGAGGTCTCCGCCGAGGCCCTGCGGGCCGGCTTCGGCGACCGGCTGGGCATCGCCGACCCGTGGTGCGTCAACTACTACGGGATGACCGAGATCAGCACCCAGTACTACGACACCGGCCTGCGACGGGCCTGGCTCGGGGAGGACCCCGGTCCCCGGGTCAAGGCCGTGCCGCCCTGGGCCCGGATCCGGGTGGTGGACCCGGGCACCGGCCGGCCGGTGCCGGCTGGAGAGCGTGGTCTGCTCGTCCACTTCGACCTGGCCAACCGCGGCTCCTGCCTCGCCGTGCTGGCTGAGGACGTCGGTCACCTCACCGAGGGCGGGTTCGTGCTGCAGGGGCGGGCGCAGGGCAGCGAGGCCCGCGGGTGCTCCATCGCCCTGGACGAGCTGCTCGCGGCCAACGGGGGGCGCCGGCGGTGACCGGGCTCCCGGGGTCCGACGGCGTGGACACCGTCTTCCTGCCGCAGCTCGACGCCGCGGAGCTGGCCGCGCTGGAGTGGACGACGCGGCGCGTGGGCACGGTGCCGCTGCGGTTCCCGGTCGTGACACCGGAGCTGGTCGAGCGGCTGTGCGACCGCCTCCTGGAGGCTCAGGCCGAGGAACTCGCCGGGCGCCCGGTGATGGAGGTGCTCGAGGTCCTGGGCAGGGCGGTAGCCCGGTGGCACGACCCCTGCTATCCGCAGCGGAAACTGGCCGAGGACCTGCTGCCGCAGATCACCGGCTACGCCCCCGACATGGTGCGCCGGGGGCTGAAGGAGCACCTGAAAACCTTCCGCCGCGACCGGCTGCTGCGCTTCCTGGCCCAGGACTTCGACAACCCGCTGGTGCTCGACGGATTCCAGCCCAACCGGGCCGGCGGCCGCTCCCGTGCCTACGGCCCGCGCCTGACCACTCAGTTCTTCGCAGGCAACGTCCCGGGACTGCCGGCCTGGAACCTCGTCTGCGCCTTCCTGGTGAAATCGGCGACCCTGGGCAAGTCCGCCGGCGCCGAGCCGCTGTTCCCGGTCCTGTTCGCCGGCACGATCGCCGAGGAGGACCCGGGCCTGGCCCGGTGCCTGGCCGTCCTGCACTGGCCCGGGGGGCAGGAGGACGTCGAGGAGGCCGCCTTCGCCCGCTCGGACGCGGTGATGGCGACCGCGGGCCTGCGGGCGACGGAGAGCCTGGCCCGGCGGGTGCCCGTGGGCATGCCGTTCGTCCCCTACGGCCACAAGGTGAGCTTCGCCGTGGTGGGGCACGAGGCGCTCGCGCTGACCCGGTACGCCGACACCGCGCGCCGGGTGGCCCGGGACGTGTCCCAGTACGACCAGCAGGGCTGCCTGTCCCCGCACGCGGTGTTCGTGGAGCGCGGGGGAGCGGTGGACCCCCGCGCCTTCGCCGCGGCCCTTGCCGCGGAGATGGAGCGCTACGAGCGGTCCCGGCCACGGGCCGAGCTCGGCCTGGAGGAGAGCTCCGCCATCGCCGGGGTGCGCGCCCAGTACGAGTTCCGCTCCTACGACGCCGACTCGGGGGTGCAGCTCCTCACCAGCCCGCACGGCAACGCCTGGACCGTCCTGTTCGAGGAGCGGCCCGAGCGGTTCGAGCCCTCCGTGCTCAACCGGCTGGTGCGGGTGCACCCGGTCGACGGCATCGAGGACGTCGTCCCGCAGCTGCAGCCCCTGCGCCGCTACCTGCAGACCGCCGGGATCGCCTGCGCTCCGGAACGCCTGGACGCCTGGGCCTCCCTGCTCGGCCGCTGCGGCGCCGACCGCATCTGCGCGGTGGGGCAGATGCCGCAGCCGGCAGCCGGGTGGCACCACGACGGCCGGGGCAGTCTGGCCTCCCTCGTGCGGTGGACCGACGTCGAAGGCGCGGCCGAGGCCGAGGTCGAGCGCTACGACCCTGAGTGGACGCAGCCTGCGAGCAGGCCGGACGGGAGTCGGCAGTGAGCGCGGTCCTCGGGCACGGTCGACAGTCCGGTGCTACCGGACGCAGTGATCTCCTCGCCGGGCGGGTGGCGGTGGTCACGGGCGCCGGCCGCGGCATCGGTGCCGCCATCGCCCAGGCACTGGGAGCGCACGGCGCTGCCGTCGCCGTGAACTACCTCCGCGATGCGGCGTCCGCCGAGGGAGTGGTCGCCGCCATCGAGGCGACGGGAGGGCGGGCCCGCGCGATCCGCGCCGACGTCACCGACGCCGCTGCCGTCCAGCGCATGGTCGCCGAGGTCGACGATGACTTCGGACCCGCGGATGTCGTGGTCAACAACGCGCTGCGCAGTTACACCTTCGACCCGCTGGCCCGCCGGACGGCGTGGGAGACGACCTGGGAGGACTACCAGCACCAGCTGGAGGGCAGCCTCGGGGGCGCGGTGAACCTCTGCCGCGCGGCGCTGCCAGGCATGCAGGCCCGCGGTGGTGGCCGGATCGTCAACGTGGTCACCGACCTCATCGAGCGACCCAGCGTGCCTTACCACGACTACACGACGGCCAAGGCTGCCCTGCTGGGATTCTCGCGGAACCTGGCCGCAGAGCT
>JALYMS010000099.1 GCA_030773535.1 Actinomycetota bacterium
TCGCCGGTCTTGCTCGTTCTTGACCTCATGCTCCCCGGGCTGGACGGGCTCGAGGTGTTCCGACGGCTCCGCGGGGAGCACCCGGTTCCCGTTGTCATGCTGACCGCACGAGGGGACGAGGCGGAACGGGTCGCCGGGCTCGATCTGGGTCCCGACGACCACCTGGCCAAGCCGTTCTCCCCGCGCGAGCTCGTGCTCCGCGTGGCGGCGGTGCTGCGGCGCGCGGCACCTGCCCCCGCCCGCGGCCCGCTCGTCCGGCACCCCCGCATCAGGCCGCCTGCTCCAGCGCCGGGTAGTCGATGTACCCGGCGTCGGTGCCGCCGTAGAAGCTGGACTCGTCGGCCGGGTTGAGGTCGACGCCGACCTCCAGCCGGCGGACCAGGTCCGGGTTGGCGATGAAGGCCCGGCCGACCGCGACGAGGTCGGCGCGGCCGTCGGCGAGGAGCGTCTCGAGGTTGTCCGTCGTCGTCGCCAGGCTGAAGGCCGGGTTGACGATGAGCGTGCCCGACCAGCCCGTCCGGATCTGCTCGGTGACGGCCGGCGGACCCTCGACGACGTGCAGATAGGCCGGGCCGAGCGGCTCCAGGCCGGCCACCACGGCGGCGTACACGGCCTCGGTCTCGTGCTCGACGATGTCGTTGAAGCTGTTGGCGGGCGAGAGCCGCACACCCACCCGCTCGGCGCCGACGGCGTCGACCACGGCGGCGGTGACCTCGATCAGGAAGCGTGCCCGATTCTCCGCCGACCCGCCGTAGCGGTCGGTGCGCTGGTTGGAACCCTCGGCGAGGAACTGGTGCAGCAGGTAGCCGTTCGCGCCGTGGACCTCGACGCCGTCGAAGCCGGCCTCATCCACCGCGAGCCGGGCCGCGACGGCGAACTCCCGGACGACGGCCTCGACCTCCTCGGTCTCCAGAGCGCGCGGCTCCACGAAGTCCTGCAGGCCGTCGGCCGTGAACACCTGGCCGGCCGGGCGGACGGCGGACGGCGCGACCGGCGTGCCGCCGTCGGGCTGCAGCGACGGGTGCGAGATCCGCCCCGCGTGCAGGAGCTGCAGGAAGATCCGGCCGCCACGTTCGTGCACGGCGTCGGTCACCCGCCGCCACGCGGCAGCTGCTCCGCGGTGTGGATGCCCGGGGTGTTCGGGTAGCCCTGCCCGGCCGCGCTGGGCTGGCTGCCCTCGGTCACGATCAGGCCGGCGCCGGCGCGCTGCGCGTAGTAGGTGGTCATGGACCCGGTGGGGGCGCCGTCGGCGCCGGCCCGGTTCCGGGCCATCGGGGCCATCACCAGATGGTTGGACAACTCGAGCTTGCCCAGCTGGTAGGGGGTGGAGAGGGACGAGGTCACGAGAAGGAGTTAGGTACGGGCGGGTCAGAGGCTGGAGTGGCCGGCGACGGCCTGCTCCAGCGCCGGCTTGCGCTCGGCGAGCTGCCGATCGAGCGCGCCGGGATCGGTGCGGTTGAGCTCGATCATCTGGGTGCGGCGCTCACCACCCCGGACGACGGCGATGCTGCCGTCGGCCATCCCGGCGACCGTCGCGGCGGCGACGTCGTCGGGGCTCTCGTACTGGAAGCCGTGCTCCGGGCCGGCTTGTGAGGTCGCGATCATCGGCGTGCTCGTGGCACCGGGGTAGACGGTGAGGACGTGCACGCCCTCGGCGAAGAGCTCGCGGCGCAGGGCCTCGCCGAAGTGGGCGATGCCTGCCTTTGTCGCTGCGTAGGCGGCGTAGAACGGCAGGCCCACCAGGCCGATGCCGGAGGAGACGTTGACCACCAGGCCGTCGCCGCTGGCCCGCAGGGCTGGCAGCGCCGCCCGGGTCAGCAGGATCGGGGCGGTGAGGTTGAGGCTGATCTGGGCGATGACCTCGGCCTGCTCGATGGTCTCGAGGCGGCCGGCACGGACGTTCCCGGCGTTGTTGACCAGGACGTCGATGCCGCCGAACCGCTCCTGGGCGGCGGCGACCACGTCGCCCGCGGCGCCGGGGGCGGTCAGGTCGGCTGCGACGACGTGCGCCTGCCCGCCCTGCTCGCGGACCAGGGTGGCGACTTCCTCCAGGCCTTCAACGCGGCGGCCGACCAGGGTCAGGCGAGGGGCGTATTGCGTCAGCCGCAGCGCGAGGCTGCGGCCGATCCCTCCGCCTGCGCCGGTGAGCAGGATCGACCGGTCGTGCAGATCCATGGGGCTCCTTCCTGAGGGCCGTGGTCGGGAACGCCGGTCAGCCGTGTTCCTTGGCGTAGCGGACCAGGCCGACGACGTCGTCGGGGAGCAGCCGGCCGATGGCTCCCGAGGAGTAGACGGCCGTGACGACGCTGCCGTCCGGCGCCAGCACGAATCCGGTCGACTGCAAGTAGCGCGGGTCGTCGTTGACGTAGGCGCCGACGGCCTCGGCCACCGCGCCGGCGTCCGCGCTGTGGGCGATCGGAAAGTTCAGGCGGCGCTTCTCGACCAGGTCGGTCGAGGTCGCCTCGTCGTCCACGGACAGTGCGACGACCTTGATGCCGGCGGTGTCGAGGTCCGCCTTGGCCCGGGAGAAGGCGGCGAGCTGGGTGTTGCAGTAGGGACACCAGGACCCGCGGTAGATCAGGACGACACCGAAGTCGCCGGCGAGGTCGTCCGGCAGTGTGACCGAGTCGCCTCCGACCAGGGGGAGCTGCAGGGAGGGGAACTTGTCGCCGTTCTCGAGCCTGGGCACAGGGAAATCCTCTTCACGTCAGTGGACTGGACGGTCCAGCTCCTTTCGCACGCAACTGTGGACCGACGGGTCCGATTCCCCGTCCGGGATACCCCGCCTCGCTGATGTCGCACCCCTCTGCCGGTCGCGGCAGGTTGGTCTGCGCCCCCGCCGGCCAGACGTGGGCTCAGCGTGGGCGGTCGCTCTGGGCCGTTCCGGTCGACCTCAGCACCTGTTCGGGCAGCAGGCCCGTCTCCACCAGCTCGGCGAGCTCGCG
>JALYMS010000100.1 GCA_030773535.1 Actinomycetota bacterium
CCTCGGCCACCATGGCGCGGTAGTCGCTGGTCTTGAACTGCGGTGCTGACACCAGCACCGAGATGCCGGCCTGCTTCAGCACGTAGGCGAGCTCGTGGGTGCGGTAGGCCGGGTTGATGTTCACCAGGATCGCGCCGAGCTTCGCCGTCCCGTACTGCACGAAGGCCCATTCGGCGCAGTTCGGCGCCCAGATGCCGACCCGGTCCCCCTTGCGCACGCCGAGCCCGTCCAGCCCGAGGGCGCAGGCGTCGACCTCGGCGACGAACTCCGGGTAGCTGAACCGGCGGCCCGAGGCGCAATCGACCAGCGCCTCGTGGTCGCTCACCCGCGCCGCCGTGCGATCGAGGTTCGCCCCGATCGTGTCGCCGAGCAGCGGAACCGGAGCGGTCCCGCTGCTGTAGGACGGCAGCACGGATGGGGTCACCGCCGGTGCTCCGGCAGCTGCACGCCGGCCCGGTTGGGCTTGTCCGTCGGATGGGCGTACCGAAGGCTCTCGACCGGGAGCGGGAAGCTGTGGTCCTCACCGAAGGGCGAGAGCGACCCGGCGGTCACGCTGGTCAGCTCGGTGAGCGGCGGGCCGCCGTCGTCGGACTGCCCCCAGGTGGGCTCCACCAGGTGCGCGTTCTTCGCCTTGCGCTTGGCCATGTCGCCTCCGTTGACAGGTGCATCCCGTGTAGTGCACGTGAGGGTCATCTTTCCGGAGCCCTACCCAGCCCGCACGCACTCTCCCCCTCAGGAGCGTCGACTCCCTCGTCGGCCCACCTCGCGCGCGCCCACGACGGTGTCCAGACCGTCCGCGGTGAGCACCCAGTGGCCGCCGCCGACGGGCGCGGCGCGGACCTCGGCGCCGTCCATCTGCTGGACCGCCCGGGTGCGCCAGACGGCGGTGCTGAGCAGCTGTAGCCGGACCGGATCCTGAGTGGGGTCCAGCTCGTCGAAGCCGTCGGGCTCGAAGGCGATGACGGCGGGCCCGGCGATGCGCAGCCGTCCGGTCCGCCACGGCGTGGCGGCCAGAGCCCGGCGCCATCGCAGCGTCCGCAGGAGGGCGCCGGCACCGGCGACGGCGGCGACGACGCCGAGGAGGACGAGGGTGACCGCGACCAGGCCGCCTCCGGGGATGCGCCGGCCGCTGCTGCTCGCCATCGCGACCAACGCGGTTCCGAGCAGGAAGCCGAGGACGACGGCGATCACCCCGCCGCCCAGCCAGCGCAGCCCACCGGCCTGGTAGGCGTCCAGCGCCATCCGGGTCTGCGGGTCCTCGGCTGCGGGCGGCATCCCTCCATGCTGGCAGGAGCACCCGCCGGAGCGACGACGTAACGTGGACCGGATGCCTCCGGAACCCCCGGCGACGCTTGCCGCCTGGCTGCGCACCCGCAGCGACGAGCAACTGAGCGCCCTGTTAGCGGCCCGTCCCGACGTCGCGCGCCCGGCGCCGTCCGACGTCGTGGCGCTGGCCAGCCGGCTCGCCGTCCCGGTGTCGGTCGACCGGGCGCTCGACGAGCTGGACGCCGCGACGCTGCAGGTGCTCGACGTCGTCCTCCTGGCCCCCACCGACGGAGTGGCACCCGACGCGATCCTCGCCGCGCTCCCCGCCGTCCCGGACGACGTGCTCGACCAGGCCCTCGATCGCCTCACCACCCGCGCGCTGCTGTGGGGCGACGACGTCCTGCGGGCCCCCGACCCGGTTCGCCGCGCCGTCCGCCATCCCGCGGGGCTGGGCCGCCGGGCGACCGAGCTGCGGCTGCAACTGCCCGCGGACGTCCCGGCAGCCCTGGGCGCGCTCGATCCCGAGGAGCGGGCGGTGCTCGAGCGGCTGGCCGGCGAGCGCCCGGTGGGCCACCTGCCCGACACGCCCTCCGATGGCCGGGATACCCCGGCGAGGCGGCTGCTCGCCGCCGGCCTGCTCGCCCGCATCGACGCCCTCAACGTCGAGCTGCCCCGCGAGATCGGGCTGTACCTGCGGGGCGACGCCCCCTTCGGCCCGGCCCGGCTGCGGCCCGAGCCCGCCGTCACGACGCACGAGCAGGGTTCGGTCGACCGCCGCGCGGCGGGCGCGGCGCTGGAGAGCGTCGGGAAGGTCGGGGAGCTCCTCGCCGTCCTCGAGGAGGAACCGGCCGGGCTCCTGCGAAGTGGCGGCGTCGGGGTGCGCGACCAGAAGCGGCTGGCCCGTGAGCTGCACGTGGGTGAGCCCGACGCGGCGTGGCTGCTCGAGCTGGCCTACACGGCCGGGCTGCTCGACGTCGGCGGCCCCCACCGCGACGAGTGGCTGCCCACCCGCGGCTACGACCTGTGGCGCGAGCAGGACCTCGCCGACCGCTGGGCGACCCTGGCCGCCGGCTGGCTGGCGGGCACGCGGCTGCCGTCGCTGGTCGGGCAGCGCGACGTCGCCGGCAAGGCGGTCAACCCGCTCTCCCCCGACCTGGTCCGCCACACCGCGCCCGCGATCCGACGTTCCGCCCTCACGGGCCTCGCCGGGTTCCCGAGCGGTTCGGGCCTTGCTCCCGAGGACCTGGTCGCGCTGCTCCGCTGGCGCACCCCGCGCCGCGCCGACCGGCTCGCTCCGGTGCCGGCCATGCTCGCCGAGGCCGCCCGCCTCGGCGTCGTGGTCGGCGGAGTGCTCTCGACGGCGGGGCGCGGCCTGCTGGCCCGCGGGGAGGACGGCGCGGCCGACGGCATGCGCGGCCTGCTGCCCGAACCGGTCGACCACGTGCTCGCCCAGCCCGACCTCTCCCTCGTAGCTCCCGGGCCGCTGGTGTCCGAGCTGGCCGACACCCTCGCGGTGGTGGCCGACGTGGAGTCCTCCGGCGGGGCGACCGTCTTCCGGGTGTCGGAGTCCAGCGTCCGCCGCGCCCTCGACTCGGGGTGGTCGGCGTCGGACCTGCACGACTTCTTCGCCCGGGTCTCCCGCACGCCGGTCCCGCAGGCGTTGGACTACCTGGTGGACGACGTCGCCCGTCAGCACGGCCGGCTGCGGGTCGGCTCCATCGAGTCCTACGTCCGCTCCGACGACCACGGGCTGCTCTCCCAGGTGCTCAACGACCGCCGGACGGCGTCGGCCGAGCTGCGCCGCCTGGCCCCGGGCGTGCTGGTCAGCGGGCTGGGCGCGGACGAGGTGCTGACCGTGCTCCGGGACGCGGGCTACGCCCCCGCCGGGGAGAACCCGGGCGGCGCCGTCCTCACCCGCCCGCCGGCACGGCCGCGGGCCGCGGGACGGCGTCCCGGCGAACCCTCACCCGTCGCCCGCTCGCTGACCGCCGCCGAGCTCGCCGCCACGGTCCGCGAGATGCGGGCCGGCGACGCGGCGCTGTCCGCCCGCCGCGGCGAGGCGGTGCGTTCGGTGCCCGGGGTGACCACAGCCGGCACGCTGGAACTGCTGTCCCGCGCGATCGGTGCGGGCATCCCGGTGTGGCTGGGCTACGTGGACGCCCAGGGCAGCGGCAGCCAGCGGGTGGTCCAGCCGGTGTCACTGGTGGGTGGTTTCCTCTCCGGGTACGACGAGCGGCGGGGCGAGAACAGCACCTTCGCCGTGCACCGGATCACCTCCGTCGCCCTGGTCGAGCAGGAAGCCTCCGCCGCCGAGAGCGGTTGATCCAGGTACACCCGTGCGGCCGCTCGGCCGCACGCTGCCCTGCAGGAAGGCACCGAAGCGTTGAGTGACGGCCCGCTGATCGTCCAGTCGGACAAGACGCTCCTGCTGGAGGTCGACCACCCGCTGGCCAAGGAGTGCCGCGCGGCCATCGCGCCCTTCGCCGAGCTGGAGCGCTCCCCCGAGCACGTGCACACCTACCGGGTGACGCCGCTGGCCCTGTGGAACGCCCGCGCCGCCGGCCACGACGCCGAGCAGGTCGTCGACGCGCTGGTGCGGTTCTCCCGCTATCCGGTACCGCACGCCCTGCTTGTCGATGTCGCCGACACGATGGACCGCTTCGGCCGGCTGACCCTGGCCAACAACCCGGTGCACGGGCTGGTGCTCACCACCTCCGACCGCGCAGTGCTGGAGGAGGTCGTGCGCTCCAAGCGGGTCGCGCCGATGCTCGGAGCCCGGCTCGACGAGGACACCGTCGTGGTGCACGCCGCCGAGCGCGGGCGGCTCAAGCAGGCCCTGCTCAAGATCGGCTGGCCGGCCGAGGACCTCGCCGGCTACGTGGACGGCGCCGCGCACCCGATCGAGCTGGACCAGTCGAACTGGCACCTGCGCGACTACCAGCAGCAGGCGGTGGACGGGTTCTGGGCCGGCGGCTCGGGCGTCGTCGTCCTGCCCTGCGGTGCCGGCAAGACGTTGGTCGGCGCGGCGGCCATGGCCGAGGCGAAGGCGACGACGCTGATCCTGGTGACCAACACGGTCGCGGGGCGGCAGTGGAAGCGCGAACTGATCGCCCGCACCTCGCTCACCGAGGAGGAGATCGGCGAGTACTCCGGCGAGCGCAAGGAGATCCGCCCGGTCACCATCGCGACCTACCAGGTGATCACCACTCGCCGGAAGGGCGAGTACCGGCATCTCGACCTGTTCGACGCCCAGGACTGGGGCCTGATCGTCTACGACGAGGTGCACCTGCTCCCCGCCCCGATCTTCCGGCTCACCGCCGACCTGCAGTCCCGCCGCCGGTTGGGGCTGACCGCCACGCTGGTGCGGGAGGACGGCCGCGAGGACGACGTCTTCTCCCTCATCGGGCCCAAGCGGTACGACGCCCCGTGGCGCGACATCGAGGCGCAGGGGTACATCGCGCCGGCCGAGTGCATCGAGGTGCGGGTCTCCCTGGACGACGAGGAGCGGATGACCTACGCCGTCGCGGAGCCTGAGGAGCGGTACCGGATCGCGGCCACCGCGCATTCCAAGCTGCCGGTGATCCGGCGGGTCCTGGAGCGCCACCCCGACGAGCCGTCGCTGGTCATCGGCGCGTACCTCGACCAGCTCGAGCAGCTCGGGGCGGCGCTCGACGCCCCGGTGATCCAGGGGTCCACCACGAACCGCGAGCGGGAGAAGCTCTTCGACGCCTTCCGCGCCGGCGAGATCCGCACGCTGGTCGTGTCCAAGGTCGCGAACTTCTCCATCGACCTGCCCGAGGCCGCCGTCGCCGTCCAGGTGTCGGGGACGTTCGGCTCGCGTCAGGAGGAGGCCCAGCGCCTCGGCCGGGTGCTGCGGCCCAAGGCCGACGGCCGGCAGGCCCACTTCTACACGGTGGTCAGCCGGGACACCCTGGACAGCGAGTACGCCGCCCACCGGCAGCGGTTCCTGGCCGAGCAGGGTTACGCGTACACGATCGTCGATGCAGCGGACCTGGCCGGCCCGGGCGAGGTCAACGGCCCCGGCTGGGTGGACGAGCCCGCCGACTGACGGCGCTTCCGCTCAGCGTGTGCGCTGACGCCCCGTTCCACCGCCCGGAACGGGGCGTCGGCGCACACCCTCATCGCCCGGGAGGGCGCAGGTCGAGTGCCATCAGCACCTCATCGCGACGGCCGTGCTGCGGAAACCGCAGCGCGCCGGGCCAGGCACCGACCACCACCCAGCCGAACCGTTCGTAGAACGCCTCCAGGCCCCAGCCGCCGCGGACCTCGAGGCGGAGGGACTCCAGCCCCAGGTCGTCCCTGGCCGACCGGTGCAGCTCGCTCATCAGCGCCCGGGCGACGCCCGTGCCACGGGCCGGCGGCGCGGTCTGCAGCCGGGTGACTCGCCCCCAGTGGGCGATCACCGGGTTGGCGTTCCCGGTCAGGAGCAGCCAGCCCGCCAGGTCGTCGTCGCGCGTGGCGATCAGTAGGCGGCTCAGCCGTGGGTCCAGCCCGGCGACGATCTCTTCCACCACGGGCGCGACGTCTTCCGCGGACACCGGCAGCAGTTCGGCGAAGCCAACCGCTCCCCCGCTGTTGGCGACGTCGCGCCAGCAGACGGTCAGATCCGATCGCAGCTCAGGCGTCGCCTCGGCCGGGTCGGAGAGCCAGCGGAGGGACGGCGCGGCAGGCATCTACGGATCTTCTCAGCGTCCGCGGAGCGGTCCGTCGGGGTGGGGGGTTGGGAACGGCGGGACCGGCGGGGCCTGACGTGCCGGTCCCGCACGGGCATGAGCATCGCCACACTCCCTGCTTCGACGCAGTATCTGCGCAGGTCAGCGCTTCCCTGAGGAGGCCCATACGTCGCCGCTCCGGGGGCGCGCGGCAGGTCCCCGGTTGGGCGTGTCGCTCCGCCGGCAGCGAAGATGGCTCTCGACATGGGGAGTGCAGCGCGAGCGGAGGCCACGAGCCCGCAGAGGACCAGCCGACCGCTCCGGGCGTGGCAGCAGGAGGCTCTCGGGCGGTACGAGGAGCGATCCCCCAAGGACTTCCTGGTCACCGCTACGCCGGGCGCCGGCAAGACGACCTTCGCCCTGACGCTGGCCGCCCGGCTGCTCTCCCGGCGCGAGATCGCCCGCGTCGTCGTGGTCTGCCCGACCGACCACCTGCGTCTGCAGTGGGCCGACGCCGCCGACGCCATGGGCATCGTGCTCGACCCCGGCCTCACCAACGCCGTCGGACCGGTCCGGGCCGGAACCCAGGGCTACGTCACCACCTACGCCCAGGTTGCCGGCAAGCCGATGCTGCACGCCGCCCGCGCCACGGCGGTCAAGACACTGGTCATCCTGGACGAGGTGCACCACGCCGGGGACGGCCTCTCCTGGGGCGAGGCGGTCGGGGAGGCCTTCGGGTTCGCGGCCCGCCGGCTGTGCCTCACCGGCACCCCGTTCCGCACCAAGGCCGACGAGCGCATCCCGTTCGTCCGGTACGAGGAGGACAGCTTCGAGGGCCAGGGCGGCCTGGTCAGCCGTGCCGACTACACCTACGGCTACAAGGAGGCGCTGGCCGACTCCGTCGTCCGGCCGGTGGTCTTCGCCGCCTACACCGGGACGTCGCGCTGGCGGAACTCCGCCGGCGAGGTCGTGGCCGCCTCCCTGTCCGAGGCCGGCACGAAGTCGGTGGAGATGCAGGCCTGGCGGACCGCACTGGACCCCAAGGGCCAGTGGGTCCCGCACGTCATCGCCGCCATGGACGACCGGATCTCCCACCTGCGGGAGAGCGGCATGCCCGACGCGGCCGGCCTGGTGCTGGCCAGCGACCAGGACGACGCTCGCGCCTACGCCAAGATCGTCCGCCGGGTCACCGGCAAGGCGGCCGAGCTGATCCTCTCCGACGACCCGAAGGCCTCGAAGAAGATCGAGCGGTTCGCGACCGGGTCTGCGCGGATCGCCGTCTGCGTGCGCATGGTGTCCGAGGGCGTCGACATCCCGCGGGCCGCCGTCCTGGCGTGGATGACCTCGTACCGGACGCCGTTGTTCTTCGCCCAGGCCGTGGGCCGTGTGGTCCGCGCCCGGGGCGCGCACGAGTCGGCGACGGTGTTCCTGCCCGCGGTCCGACCGCTGCTCTCGCTGGCCGCCGCCATGGAGGAGCAGCGCAACCACGTGATGCCTCCTCCGAAGTCGGAGACCGGCGAGGAGCTCGACCTCGAGCCGCTGCCGGCCAAGGAGAAGGAGGACGGGCTGCCGCAGTGGGAGGCGCTGGAGGCCGACGCGCGGTTCGCCCACGTCCTGCACAGCGGCACCGCACACACCGGTGAGGAGCAGCCGGCCGTCGTATTCGACGCCGAGGACGAGGAGTTCCTGGGCATCCCCGGGCTGCTGACCCCGGCGCAGACCGCCGAGCTGCTGTCCAAGCGGGACGACGAGCTGCGAGTGCGCATCGCCGCCAGCCACCGCAACGACGGCGACGACTTCATGGTCGTCGAGGACCACCCCGACGAGAACGACGCCGGCCGCTCATGGCGGGACGCCGCCGAGCTGCGCCGGGAGATCAACCGCTTGGTCAACCGGGTGGCCGCGAAGACCGCGTCACCGCAGGCCGTCGTCCACACGCAATTGCGTCAGTCGGTGCCCGGCCCGCCGTCGGCGTCGGCGTCGGTCGACGTGCTGCGCGCCCGCCGCGAACGCCTCCGCACCATGCTGTGAGGACGGGGATCCCCCGAGGCGCACGACGCCGGCTCACGCGAAGCTGAGCCACTTTCCGCTCGCCTGGGAGGGTTCCGTGCGCGCACTCGCCCCGCCCGTCGCCGTGGGCACGACCGCGCTGGTCCTCCTCGCGGGAATCGGGTGGCTGATCTCGGCGACCGACGACTCCCCGGACGCGAACATCGGCCTGGGCCTGCTGCTGCTCGGTTCGTTCGTGCTGACGGTCGTGGTCTGGGCCGGAGTCGACGGTCTCCGGACGGTGCGGAAGGGCCGGCGGGACCGCGAGGGCCTGCTCGTATGGCTCTTGTCCGCGGCCGCGTTCGCAGTCCTGCTGGCCGCCGGGACCGGGGTCGGCGTCGCGGTCACTGGCGGCGCCGACGAGGGCGTGCCGGTCGGCGTCCTTCTCGGCGCGCCGGCCACCGGGGCGTTCGTCGCTTTCCCGGCAGCAGTGAGCTACGGGCTCGTGCGCAGCGCGGCCGGTGCACAGGCCCGCTCCCGCCGAGCGATCGACTGAACCGCTAGGAGCCAGGAACCGCGCCGGGGCGGGCCGTCGGCCAGAGAGCCCTTGAATCCGCCTCGACAGCCCCACGATCGGGGGAGATCGGCGCCGGTAGTCGTCTCGATCCACGCCCGGTCGGGAACCCTGAGCGCTGCGGCGACCGCCGCCGGTTGGGAGTGCCCTAGTTCCCGGGCGACTCCTGATCGCGACGAAGGGAGTTGCCATGCGACTCGGAACTGCGATCGTCCTGCTCGCGCTGGGCGCGATCCTCACGTTCGCGCTGCGCGTGGACGTGAGCGGCATCGACCTGCAGGTGGTGGGCTGGATCCTCATGATCGTCGGCGCGCTCGGCATCGCGCTGGAGCTCGCCGTCTGGGGTCCGCGCCAGCGCCGTCGGGTCACACACACCGACGGCTACGCGGCACCCGCCGCCGGCGCCCCCGTCCAGCGCACCACCACGGACGAGACCTACTGAGGTTCACGTCCCCCGCACACGCGACAGCCCCCGTCCTCCGTGGACGGGGGCTGTCGCGTATCGGCGGCTCGAGCTCAGGTCAGCTCAGTGCCCTTCGTCTCCCGCAGGGTGAACAGGATGACGAGGAACGCGATGACGGCGCCGGTGGCCACGTACCAGAAGAACCACAGCGGGTGCCCGGCGCTGGACAGGGCGGTGATCACCAGCGGCGCCGTCCCACCGAACAGGGCAACCGTGAGGTTGTACCAGGCGCCGATGCCGGTGGCCCGAAGCTCGGTCGGGAACAGCTCGCTCATCACCGCCGGGGCGATCGACGCCATCAACGCGTAGAGGCCCAGGCCGGTGCAGAAGACGACGATGAGCGAGAACAGGTTGTCCTGCACAAGGAAGGACAGCGGCACGATCAGCAGCGCGATGGCCCCCGACCAGACAAGCAGCTGCGGCCGGCGCCCGATGCGGTCCGAGAGCGCACCGAACGGGTAGCAGAGCGCCACGAACAGCGCGGTGCCGATGGACAGGGCGATGAAGACGTCGCTCTTGTCGGCGCCGCGGAAGGTGATGGCGAAGGGCGTCAGGGCGCTGAAGAAGGTGTAGTACGTCAGCGTCGACAGCAAGGTGATCGCCATCAGCTGGACGACGGCCTTCGGGTGGTGCGTGATCGTCCGGAGCAGCGGGTGCTTCGTCGCGCGGGCCTTCTCGGCGTTCTCCTCGAACTGCTCGGTCTCCACCAGCGAGCGGCGCAGCCACATGCCGATGAAGCCGAGCAGACCACCGATGAAGAAGGCGATCCGCCAGCCGTAGCTCTGCAGCTGCTCGTCGGTGAGCACGGTGGTGAGCAGGACGCCCAGCAGTGAGGCCAGCAGCAGGGCGGAGCCGGTCGAGATGTAGAAGAAGGACGAGTAGCGGCCGCGGTGAGCCGGCGGGGCGATCTCGCCGAGGTACGCCGAGGCGTTGGAGACCTCGCCGCCCAGCGACATGCCCTGGGCGATGCGGGCCAGCAGCAGCAGGATGGGTGCCAGCCAGCCCACCTGCTCGTAGGTCGGCAGCAGCGCGATCACCATCGACCCGCCGGCCATCAGCAGGATGGTGAGCAGCATCCCGGCCTTGCGGCCGCGCAGGTCGGCGAAGCGGCCGAGCAGGATTCCGCCCAGTGGGCGGAAGAAGAAGGCCAGGGCGTACGTCGAGGTCGCGCCGATCAGGGCGAGCGCCTGGTTCTCGGACGGGAAGAACTGTCCGGCGAAGAAGACGACGAAGGTCGCGTAGACCGTCCAGTCGAACCACTCCACCGCGTTGCCGATGCTCGCCGAGACGAGCGTCCTCACCGGCAGCTTGTGCGGTTCCTCGTCCAGCTGCGTGGTCCCCGCGCCCTGCCGCGCCGTGTCCGCCATGACGTCTCCCCTGTCAGCTCGCTGTGAGGCCACCGTAGGCAGGGGACCGCGCGACGGCATGTCGAGACAGAATCGCCGGACAGACGCCGGAGCCCCCGCCCGGAGAGGGCGGGGGCTCCCGTACGCGCGGGGTCCGGACCGGGCTCTGGTCGCCTCGCGGCGAGACGCACACCGCGGCTCCAGGCCCCCGACCGAGGTCGGGGCGGTAGTCCACGGCGGCTGATAACCAAATGGCACCCGGGGACACAGAAAGCCCGGCCCGGACTCCTCCGAGGCTACTCCCGGGCGGGCCACCCTGTCGTGCCGAAGCGCCCGGGACACCGCGTGCCAGACTCCGCCCATGGGCGAGCTGACCGCTGCTGAGGCCGCGGTGCTGTCCGCCGTAGACGAGCAGTGGCTGGTCGACCGGTTGTGCCGCCTGATCGCGGTTCCCTCGGTCGGCGGAACCGCCGCAGAGAGCGACGTGCAGCACCTGCTGGCCGACTGGCTGCGGGAGGCCGGCTGCGCCGTCGACCTGTGGTCGATCGACCTCGACGCGGCGGCCGGCGCGCCCGACGCGCCCGGCCAGGAAGTGGTGCGGACCGAGGCCTGGGGCGTCGTGGGGACGCTCCCCGGAGGCGAGGACGGCGACCCGGCGCTGGTCCTCTCCGGGCACACCGACGTCGTCCCGCCCGGGGACCGTGCGCTGTGGCAAGGCGACCCCTTCGTGCCCCGGCTGACCGACGGGGCCGTCCACGGTCGCGGCGCGTGCGACATGAAGGCCGGCGTCGTCGCCTCGCTGGCCGCCCTGGCGGCAGTGCGGACGGCGGGCGTGCGGCTCGTGCGGCCGGTGGCGCTGCACGGGGTGGTGGGCGAGGAGGACGGCGGACTCGGCGCCTGGGCGACCCTCCGTCGCGGCCACCGCGGCGACGTCTGCGTCATTCCCGAGCCGACCGCGCAGGCGGTGGTCACGGCCAACGCCGGCGCCCTCACCTTCCGGCTGGAGATCGCCGGGCACGCCGCCCACGCGGCGCACCGCGACCAGGGCGTCAGCGCGGTCGAGCTGTTCACGTTCCTGCTGTCCGGCCTGCAGGAGTTCGAAGCGGAACGACAGCTGGACGCCGATCCGCGGTTCGT